>JABUFB010000018.1 GCA_013314775.1 Armatimonadota bacterium
AGGCACAGCCGTCACCCCGAAGGCAGACCACCCGTGGAAGAAACCCTACAAAGGAGACTCCCGACCCCAACGGCAGTAGGACATTTCTACTTTGCACAAAACCGGACATTTCTACTTTGCGTTGACAGTTCAACACCGTTCCGTCCACGGCTCCAGGAACTGTGGGGAGGTCGTGGAGGAACGTCCCACCAGAGCGAGTACAGACCTGTCCAGCCGTACCGCAGTGCCGACCCGGCCCGGGAGGCGACGATGCTCAGTCCTCCGGCCATGTGATTTCGCGCAGGAGGACCTCGTGAGGCGCGAGGTCGGCCGCAATCGCGGCTCCTGTCCCACCGGGCAACAGCACAGTGCCCGAGGGTTCGTCGAAGGCATTCACCGCAACCAGGAGCGCCGGCCCGCCTGCCTTGCCGCGCACGATGTAGCTGACGAGGCGGCCGGTTCCGGTTGGGATAGTGCCCTTCGCCAACGTATCCGCCACCAGAGAGGGACTGCGGTCACGCAGTTCGCGGGCAATACTTTGCACCCCGCGATAGAGCGTCTCATCCTCGTGCAGTTGACCGTATACCCAGGCATCATAGGCATAGAAAAAGATGCCCGAAGCTCCGTGGGCAATGGCCAGGTAGGTCATACAACGTACCTCATCGGGAGTGGGTCGCCGGGGTTCGGTCAGGATGCCGCCCAGACCGCCCCAACGCACCTGGTGCAGGTCGTTGTTGTGCACCTGGATCGCCGCCCAGACCGGCTTGCGCCCCCCCGTGACTTTCAGAGCGCGCTCAAGGTGGGGCGCCAGAGCGAACAGACTGTGGGTTGATACCGGGTACACGTCGGTGATGATCACATCCACGCCCGGCGCGTAGTCGGCAAAACTCTGCGGTGTGCACAGGCAGGCGGTGACGGGAACCGCCGGCGCAGCTTCCCGCAAGGTGACATAGGCCGAGCGGACCGCCTCCGGCGTGGCGCCGTGCAGGTTGGGCTCATCGATCAGGTACCATCCCCACAGTGCCGGGTGGCCGGACAGCGCACGCGCGCGGCTGCGCAGCCCCTCAAGGTTGCTCTTCACCACCATCATGCGATCGAAGCCCATGAGCACCTTCAGCCCGTTGGCCTGCGCGGTGTCCAGGTACCTGCGGGCGGTCTCGTCGCTATTGATCTGCGCGTAGTTCGCGGCATGTTCGGGCCAGTCTTCGAAGTCCGAATTGTGGACGAAATTGAAGCCGGCGGCCGCGAGTTCCGCCAGTATCTGATCCAGCGTCATCTCGCGCCCCGACGTGGGCCGGACCGTATAAAGGCCCACGGGCAGGTCTCCATTCACAGTCAGCGAAGTCGCCGGTCCGGGCATATTGCAGCCCAGTTCGCGGTACTCGGCGAGCGCGGTGGCCTCAGACTCGCGCCGGATCTGCGCCAGTCTCTCGCGCCTCATTGCATCGGTCAGGACCACCCGTTCCAGACGCACGTTATCGATCAGGATCACCTTCCCGGCCGGCACCACCACATACCAGCCGGCGCCGGTTTCGTGGCCGCGCATCTCATGGCCGACGCTCTGCCACTCGCCGCCGATTGTGACCCAGTGGATACCCCCGGCGAACCGGTGCAGGCCCACTTGTCCCGGCTCGCCGTCAGCGGTCTTCGCATCAAGCGAGAAGCGCAGCAGTTCTCCCCGGTCGCCCGCGGTTGTGCCGAGAAAGGCCTGGGTTGTCCCGGCGGAGTTGTCCAGCCGCACCATCCGGTTGCCATCGACCTCGATGACGTCCACCTTCAGCCCTTCGCCCTGAGGGCGCCAGCGGCCGGCGCCATCATCAAAGGAGTCAATCAGGACCACCAGTTCCTTGTTTTCCATCGGCTGTGGGGTATCAGCCAGCGCTAGCGGACACAGCAGGCAAGCAAGCAGTGGGGTAGTCATGGGGGGTAATTCCGCGCAGCCTGCGGGGAGCCCTGCGTCCATCCACGGGTGGGCGCCCGGACAGCCCCCGACGAAATGGCTTCTCCCGGAAGAGGGAGCGTCCTGCCGACGCGGCGAATCATAACATCGCGCATTTCGCGGCGCCAACCGTTGCAGGTTCCTTGCAGGAGGTGCGGCCATGCTCCACCCGTGCAGGCCCTGGTTTCTCGCGCTCGCGCTCGGACTGGTAGTCTCCCAGGCGCACGCTGCGACGATCCGCGTGCCCTCACGCAGCATCAACACCATTCAGGAGGGCATTGACGCAGCTTCCGACGGCGACCGCGTCTTGGTGGCAACCGGAACCTACAACGAGAGCATCAACTTCAAGGGCAAGACCATCACGGTGCAGAGTACTGATCCCGAAGACCCCGAGGTAGTGGCGAAGACTGTCATCAGCGGCGCCGGGGTCACTTCGGTGGTCACCTTCAATGGCGCAGAGGGCTCCGACGCCGTGCTTGAGGGTTTCACAATCACGGGCGGTGAGGGCACCCCGATCTTCTATCCCGGTGGCATCGGCGCTCGCGCCGGCGGCGGCATCTATTGCGGCCCGCTCGCTAGCCCCACCATTCGCCACAACCACATCCACCACAATCAGGCCAACACGCTGGGGGCCGGGGTCTTCTGCGCGGGTGATGTCACGCTCGAGGAGAACCGGATAACAGACAACCACGGGGCCAGCTTGGGAGGCGGCGTCTACTGGTCTGGGATTGGCGGGAGCATTGTGGGGAACCGGATCGAGCTGAACTCCTCCCTCGGCCAGGGCGGCGGCCTGTACGTGACCGGCAGCCCGATCGTTCGAGACAACGAGGTCATGGGCAACGCCGCCCAACTTGGGGGCGGCGTCTTCTGCACCAACGGCGCGGCATGGATCGGCGAGAACACGATCGACAGCAACAGCGCGACAGACGGCGCCGGGATCCATTGCCAGGGGGGAGACCCCGTCATCAGCCAGAATCTCATCAACCTCAACACGGCCACGGGCAACGGGGGTGGGGTCTGGACAGACCAGGAGTCTGTCATCTCCGACAACAGGATCACTGCAAACATGGCCGTCAACGGTGGGGGTATGTACATTGCCAACCCGGCACTGGTCAGGGCTGAGGACACCATCCTGGTGGGCAATACCATCAGCGGGAACGCCACCAGCGCCGACGGAGCGGGGATCTTCTGCAATGCGGGCATCTTGGGCCTCGGCGTGAAGATCCGTAACAGCCTGATAATTGTCAACCGTGCCGGGGGTCGAGGTGGCGGAATCCTGTGTAACGGCACATCGCCCGACATCATCAACTGCACCTTCTCCGGTAACGGGGCTGTTGCCGGCGGAGGCGCGATCGTCTGCAGGGTTACGGCAGGCCCCAATATCGCGCTGCCGCATATCACCAACAGCATCGTGGCCTTCTCATCCATCGGCGGCGGCATCGTCGCGGATCCCTCGGCGGCCGCCTATCTGTCCCACTGCGACGTGTACGGGAACTCCGGTGGCGACTACTCCGGCCTGGTCTTCCGTGGAGTGGACACCATCGGCCAGGACCCACTCTTCGCCGATCCCTCCCACGGGGACTACCACCTGAAGTCCAGAGGAGGGCGCTGGACACAGGGAGGATGGGTGTACGACTCGGTGCACAGCCCTTGCATCGACAGCGGCGACCCCAGCGCTTCCTACGCCGACGAGCCTCTCCCCAATGGGAACCGTGTCAACATGGGGGCGTACGGCAACACGATTCAGGCCTCGATGACCTTGCTCCCAGACCCGACGATCACCGGCATCACTCCCTCTTCCGGCATCAACGTCGCGCCTGTGGCAATCACCAGCCTGAAGGGTACCGATTTCATGCCAGGCGCGGGAGTATCCCTGGGCAAGTCAGGACAGCCGGGCATCCCGGGCACCGATGTCGTGGTGGTCAGCCCGCAGGAGATCACCTGCACCTTCGACCTGACCGGCGTGCTCATTGGCCCCTGGGACGTGATGGTAAGCAACCCCAACGACACGACCGGCACGCTCCCGGGCGGATTCCGGGTCACCTTCCCACCGCCGCAGGTCACCGGAATCGCTCCGAGCCATGGCCTCACCACGGATGCTGACTATGACGTGGAGGTAGTCGGCCAGGGCTTCCAGGCTGATGCTACCGTCGTGCTCCGTCTTGCCGGTCAGCCGGACATCGTTGCCATGGACGCGAGAGTGGCCGAACCCACTCGCATCCTGTGCAAGATTGACCTGAGGGGTAGCGCGCTTGGACTGTGGGACGTGGTCGTCACCAACCGCGACGACCTGTCCGCTACGCTGGCTGCAGCCTTCGAGATCCGCGCGCCGGTTCCTGGTGATGTGAATCGGGATCACGTCGTGGATGCCGGGGATCTTGCGGCCTTCATTCGCGCGTGGCGTCTCCACTACAGTGCTGATCCAAACTGGGACCGCGCCGCCGACCAGGATCAGGACGGGGACCTTGATGCAACCGATGCCGACATGCTGCTAATGTTCCTGGCGCTGGCGGGAGCATTGTAGCTGCGCGAGTGTGACCGAAGGAGCGTGACGTCATGCCAGTGGCCTCCGCTGCTGCAATCGCCTTCGCGGTCCTGCTCTGCGCATCGCACAGCATCGCCGCTGAGTTCGTGCCCACGGTGAAGCTGGATGGACAGGCCGTCACCACGTCCGGATTGCCCCTGTATGGATTCGCGCGGTTCATGCAGCCCGCGCTGGACCTCGCGGGGGAATGGCAGCGGTGGGTGTTCAGCGAGACCTTCGCCGCCCTGGAGGAGCAGCCTCCGGTGGCCGGAACGCTCTGGTGGACGGCGTATGAGTACGCCTCCCCGCGCCGGAAGCCCGAACTGATCTTCCATGCTTTCGGCCTGCACGACTTCCCGCGCCAGACACAGCGGCTCGTTGCCGATGCCCTGTCGAAGGCATACTGCCGCGCAATGGGGAAATCGGGAGGGAAGCACCCAAGCGTAGCTGGTTGAAGGAGTGACACCGATGCGCCTGGACGTTGTCGGCCCTGATACACCGGCCGTTGCCATGGCTATGATGGTCCTTTGTGTTGTGCTATCTACAACTGCATTTGCCGACACCTCACAGGGCTTCGAGCAGCGTTATCTGTGGACCTGGGACTGGCGGATGGACTGGTCCGGCAGGACGCCCGGCGGTATTCTCATGGGCGGCGGGGGGAAGTACCCGAAACCCGCGGGGGAGTACCTCGAAGACTACAAGGCGCTGGTGGACTACGCCGCTGATCACACCAGATTCAATGCCATCATCATCTGGGGCTTCCTGCGCGACGGTCACGGCGGCGAGCAGGCAGCGAAGGAGCTCTGCGAGTACGCCGCCGCGAGGGGCATCCGCATCGTCCCTGGCGTAGGCACCAGCGGCTACGAGGGCTACTACTTCGAGGGCAACCACAAGTACAACATCACCACCTGGTTACGCGCGCATCCTGAACTGCGCGCGGTAAATGCCGACGGCCGGCCGCACAACGCCCTGTGCCCCACGAAACCGGAGAACGTCCAGTGGCTGAAGGACGGCTGCCGCTGGCTCTTCGAGAACTTCAGGATCGGCGGCATCAACTTCGAAATCGGCGACTTCTTCGTCTGCCACTGCCCCGACTGCAAGCGTGCTCGGGCCCAGATCCCCGGCGATGCGCCGGACCACTTCAAAGACATGGCCATTTCCACGGCGCCGGTGGCGAAACTGGCCCACGAAATCGCCCCGGATGCCTGGGTGAGTTATGCGACGTACACCGCTTTCACCCCCGAGATGGCGGCGAAAGCACCCTCCTGGGTAGCGCTGATCCCCGAGGACATTATCTGCCAGTGGACGCTTACGGGAATGGGCAGTGATGAGAAGTGGCCGCCGGGTATGCGCCCACCCACAGCGCGGAACACCGGGTACCTGCACTGGGGCAACAAGAGCACCCACTCGGTGGATCGGTTCTTCCTGCGGCAGATTCAGGACATCTGTGCGCGCGCGGCGGATGCGGGGTTCCTGGGCCTGGCCACGTATGGCGAGGACCCGGCGAGCATCTTCAGCATGCGGCTGTTCTACGACGCCTGGAGCTACTTCCTGGACCACCCGCATGCATCCCTGGACGACTACGCCGCGGAGTCGCTCGCAGAGTGGTTCGGGTCACAAGAGGATGCGCGGGCATTCCTTGGCATCGCGCTCAAGTACGAGAGCGAAGGAGCTGACAGGCGGTCGCTGGCATCCTCACTCACGGCAGCACGCGCAGCGCGAGACGCCTCCAGCACCGAGAAGGCTCGCGCTGTCTGGGATGCCTTCGCGATCTTCCTCGCGGACAGACTGGCGGAGATCGAGGCGCAGGACCGGGTCATCACCTCGGCCGAAGAGCTCTCGGCCGCCATGCGCGACGGCTTTCGGGTGCCCCAGGACACCAGCACCGTGCTCGTCCTCCCCCGGCAGGAAGCGGATGTGCTGGAGCTGCTGGTGCGGGTTCACATGGACATGGAGAACGGCATCCTGCCCGTGATGCGCCTGACCTTCAATGACACGGTGCTCGAGCCCGATCGCGCCCTGGACCGCCCGGAGTTCATCCAGACCCCTCATCACGGGGGATACTCGCGCCTGGCCTCCTTTGAGCCCAAGCCCCAGGCGTGGCGAGTGAAGTACGACAACGACTTCCATATCAATGAGCCTTCCGGTCGGAAGTACGACACGCTGGATTACAGCCCGGTGTTCCGTTTCCGCATCGGCGACCTGTGGCGCGACGGCGAGAACCGGCTGCAGATCGATAACCTGGAGCGCCGCTTCCGACCCGGCGAGACCGGCGTGCTGGTGGTCGGGAAAGTGAGTCTGCAAAACCAGGCCGGGACCGACTGAGGCGCTGGTTCGGCAGCCTTCCCGACCCGCAGTGACGTGGACCATGAAGAGCAGCTCCTCGTAACGGGCAAGTACACCGCCGAAAACCGGTGAAGGTTCCGGACCCGTGAACTGCCGGCCGACAGCCCTTGGATATACGGCTCTTCTGGGGAACCGCGCCAGGGTGTGGACACGCCCGGACGGCGCTTTCCAGCAGCTGGACCGACCTTCATTCGGCTTGGACTTTGCCGGCTGCCGGTACGCGCGCAAGAGCCCGGCCTGCCAGCGCGAGGGCTGTCGGCACGCGATCTTGTTGGGGCAGGAGCCGGGCCTTCAGGCGTGCACTGCAGTTGCCATCGGTCTCCTTCCCGGACGGATCGACTCCTGCCGTAGCGCATCATCCATGCAGGCGAACAGGCGCGTCCGGCGAAAACATTCCGGAACATCGCCGGGCGATCCTTACGCGGCTACCGGGAGGCGCATGGAGCATGAAACTTGAGCTCATGCGAGTACTGTCTGATTCCGAGCTCCATGATATTCATGAGGCGAGCGTGCATATCCTCGAACACGCGGGTGTGAAGATCGGCAGCCCGCGCATGCTCGAGTTTCTGCGTGACCGCGGCCTGCCGGTAGATGCGGAGACACAGGTGGTGCGTTTCCCGCGAGCAGCCATCGAGGATGAAATCGCGAAGGTCCCGGCGCAGTTCGAAGTCTGTGGCCGCGACGGTCGGCCGGTATTCGTCCTCGGCGACGGCACCCCGAGGATCGCCGCAGGTCACAATGCAGTCTTCTGGGTGGACTCGGATTCCGGCGTCACCCGCAAGTCCACATGCGAAGACGTGGCGATCTTCTCCCGAATCTGCCAGCACCTGAAGCACATCGACATGATCGGCATCCCGGTCATGCCCCAGGATGTCCCCAGCCAGCGCGCGACCTTGCTGTATGGTGTGCGCGCGGTCATCGAAAACAGCGCCAAGCCCGTGTTCTTCTCCACCGACCGCGCCGACGTGAACCGCGCATGCATCGAACTGCTGCGCGCGGCTTTCGAAGGCGACTTCCATAGTCAGGTCTACGGCATCAGCCAGCTCTCGCCCACCAGCCCCCTGGTCTGGGAGCCGGGGGTGCTCGAGGCCATCATGGATACGGTCACCACCGGAGTCCCCCTGGCGATCCTCCCCGAGCCCAACGCCGGGGTCTCGGCGCCCTTCACTCTCGCCGGGCTGCTCACGGTGAACAACGCCGAATGCCTGTCCGGGCTTGCCATGGTCCAGATGCTGAAGCCCGGCCACAAGGTGCTCTACGCCAACTCGTGGACGACCACCGACATGAGAACCGGCGCGGCGCTGGTGGGTTCGGTGGAGACCTCGATCTGCCGCATCGCCGGCGCGCAGCTTGCCCGTTTCTACGGACTGCCCTGCCACACCACAGCGCCCAATTCCGACAATCATGCCCACGACGAGCAAAATGCGTGGGAGAAAACGCTGAGCACTTTCTGTTCGGTGGCCGCGGGCAATGACCTCATCGTGAATTGCGGAATGTTCGCAACCGGCATGACCTGCAGCCACGAGCAACTGGTGATGGACGAGGAGATCTCGGCGCTCTCGCGACGGCTTGCACGGGGAGTTGAGGTCAGTGAGGAGACCATCGCGCGGGACCTCATCGAGCAGATCGGCCCCCAGGGACCCACCTACCTGACCACCGAACACACCCTCGCGCACCTGCGTTCCGACGAGTACCACGTCCCGAACGTGGCGGTGCGCGGACCCTTCGCAAGCTGGCAGGCCGCGGGTGCGCCGGATGCAGTTGCATTGGCCCGCGAGAAAGCGCGCGAGCTCGCGGCAAGGCCGTTCCCCGAGCTGGACGCCGGGCGCAAGACCCACCTGGCGCGAATTATCGCGGAGTTCGGCAGCTGAGATGCTCACTCTCTGGCGCCAAGGCGATTGGGAAGTCGAGTGCGACCTGGACGGCGGGCGTCTCACTCGTGTCTGCTGGCGCGGGCACAGTCTGCTGACCGGGCCTCACATGCCGGGCGGCACATTCACCCCGCCGGACCCGAAATGGGGCGAGTACGAGACGCGGCCGGTGTTCGGCTATGACGACTGCTGGCCATCGCTGGAGGTCTCGCTCTGGCCGGGACGGGACCGCACCGTGCGCGACCACGGCGAAGTGTGCTGGCTGCCGTGGGAGATTGACGCGGGCCAGGATGCGCTGCGGGGAACTGTGGCAGACTCGGGCGGTGAGTGGTCCTTCGCGCGCGTCTTGTCCTGCGATGCAGGTGCGTTGCGCTTCGACTTCACCGTGGCGAATACGGGAAGCCGGCCGCTGGCAATGAGCTGGGCCGGGCACGCGCTGGCGCCGCCGGGGAATGTGCGCTACCTCGATTTGCCCACGTGTCGGCACATTCGCTGGGAGTGGCCGCAAGAGCGCGCTACCGGGGATACGGGCGTACAGTCGGCGGATGTCTGGCCCTTCCTGCGGGAGCTTGAGGGGCAGGCGGTAATGCTCGTGCTGGACCATTGCGCGGCCCCGGTGGTGACGGTCGGGCTGGATGGCGCGCGGTGGACTCTGGCCATCGAGGGCGTCGAACGGCCATCTCTCGGCCTGTGGTACAACCCGGGCGCGTATCCGCCTGAGCCCGGCCTGGAGCGAGAGGAGTTCGGCCTGGAGTGGATGCTCACGCCGGAATGCTCGCTCCAAGATGCTGCGGCCAATGGCAATGCAATGATGGTGGCCCCGCGGGATGAACTGCGCTGGGCCGTAACCTGGAGCGTCAAGGAGACCCTATGAACGAGACCACGCGGCCGGTCGCCGGCCAGGCTTTCGACGCAGCCCCTTTCGCCCGACCCTTGTCCGGTGGCATGGGCCTTATCTGGGATGACCCGCGGGAGATTCACCGCGTGATCGCCGTTTTCGACGGAGCGGTACCGGAAGGTCTCGAAGTCCAGTACTGGCGCTGTAAGTGGCCTCAGGTGCGCCTGCCCAAGGACCACGTGGAAGGGCGCGGGGCGGCGGGTTGGTGGCAACTGGGTGACTGGTTCAATGGCGAATGGCGCACCGCGGATGCAGAGATGACCGTGGAGGGGAACGCCGCGACCTTCACCTTCCGACCGGTCTGTGCCACCGAGTTCCCGGATGTGGCCGGCTTCGACGCCACCTTCCGCACAACCATGAAGCTGCGGCTCGCCTGCGATGAAGCGCCGGTCAGCCTGAGCGCACTGACGGATTCGCGTTGGGAGCGCCGCGTCATTACCGTTCTCAGCGCCGTGCCCTGTGACAGTCTGAAGTTGGAGGCCTTCAACGGCCACATCGAGAGCACCGACCAGATTGCTCCGGACAAGCACGTGGTCAGCCTGTGGTGCGCTGCGAACCGCGACCCGCACTCCTTCGACAAGACGCTGCTCACGATCCTTGGCCCGCAAGTGGTCACCGTGGCCCTGGATGATGTGGCTGCGGGGCCGGTCTGGATCGCCGACTACGGTCTCTGCGTGGTCGCGGGTGAGGACGAACGCGACTACGCGGGCGTGTGTTCTGAGGCCGCGCTCGATGCCCGTCCGGGGATCTACGAGATGGTGGAGCACCTGCCGGAACAGTCATGGCGGCGCGCGTGGGAAAACATGGTGCCCAAGCGCAGCAGGCTCCCCCTGCCTCTTGCGCCCGACGGCAGCCGGCACAAGTTCGCACTGAACCCCGACGGTTCGCTGAGATACCGGACGAACAACGAGGTGCTCCTCAAGTGCCGCGGAGCAGACAGCGAGCGACTGGAAGCGGATTGCGCAGATCTGCACCTTAGCTTCGGCCTGCCTCCCGAGAGCACGTCGCGTACCATCGAAGACGGGATCCTGCCCATCGGGATTACGACCTGGGAGACGCCGGGGGGGACCATCGAGCAGGTGGGCTTCGCCACGATTCTCGCGGGCGCTGACCCGGAAGGCCCCGCCCCCGCTGCGGATGCAGGAGGCGTGTGCATGCTGGGGTTCACCTTCGCGGGATCGGGCACGTTCCGGCTTCCTCTGCGCTTTGAATCATGCGGGGCGCCGGAGAAGTTGTCGATTGATGACCAGGGCCTGATCCGCACGGGTGACAAGGTCCGCGCTCTGATCGACATCCGGGGCCGGGGCGAACTGGTAGAGGGCAATGAGGGGATCGAGTATTCAGTCACCCTGACCGACAGCGAGAACCACAAAGTCATCCTCACCGTGCCGTATGTCCGGCCGACGCCCGATGAGATGGAGCAGTTGCAGGCGTTGGATTTCGATCGCGAGCACAAGGCGGTGGGCGACTACTGGCGGCGGGTCCTCAGCGAGCAGATGAAGCTGGTCACGCCCGAGGAAGACCTGAACGAGTTCTTCACATCTGTTGCGATGCACTCGCTCATCAACTCCGAACTGGAGCCCAACTCGCGCCGGCGTTTCGCCCGGGCGGGCTCCTTCAACTACCTGGCCTTCGCGAACGAGTCCTGCATGATGATCACGGACCTCGACCGACGCGGCATCCATGAGGAGGCGCGGGAGTGTCTCGAGGGCTTCCTGCACTACCAGGGCACGGTCCCGCTTCCCGGCGATTTCCGGTCGCAGGAGGGTGTGCTCTGGGGGGCAGCGGGGTACGAACACATCGGCTACAACCAGCACCACGGCTGGATTCTGTGGTGCCTGATCGAGCATTTCCGCTTCACCCGCGACCGGGAATGGCTGCGATCCATTGCCGCGAAAGTGTTGGCGGCGGCGGACTGGATCATCAATGAGCGCGAGCGTGAACTTCCTGCCGACAGCCCGGAGGCCGGTCTGCTGCCGCCGGGAAACCTCGAGGACATCACCGACTGGTGGCCCTGGCTCAGCACGAACTGCTACACGTGGCGCGGGCTGAACGCCGCAGCTTGGGGGCTGGCGCAGATCAACCACCCGGAAGCCGGGCGGCTCCAGGCGAAGGCCGATGAGTACCGGCAGGCGATCATTACCTGCTTCACCCGGGCCGCGGAACGCTCACCGGTGGTGCGTCTGCGCAATGGAACTTACGTGCCGCATTTTCCCTCTCACGTTTACCGCCGGGGACGCAGTTTCGGCTGGATCTGTGAGACGCTGGAAGGCGCTATTCACCTGCTGATCACCGGCATCCTCGACCCCTGCAGCCGCGAGGCCCGGTGGATCATCAACGACTACGAGGACAATCTGTACCTGAGCCGGCAGTATGGGTACTGCATCGAAGACTACGCCCGGCACTGGTTCGACTGGGGCGGTTTCTCCATGCAGGCCTGCCTGCTGTTTCAGGTCGAGCCGTACCTGTACCGCGATGATGTGAAGCACGCACTGCGCAGCGCCTTCAACGCCCTGGCCGCCAACTACTACCCCGACACACGCATGGCCGCAGAGCACGCGCTGCCCGAACTGGGCGACTGGCGCGGCGACCACTACAAGAGTCCCGACGAGGCCAATGCCTGCGGCTGGCTGCGGTACCTGTTCGTGCGCGAAGAGGGCGACGCCCTCATCGTGGGGCAGGCTGTCCCGAAGAGCTGGCTCGAGCCGGGGCGGCGCTGTGGTGTGGAACGCGCGATGACTCATTTCGGCGAAATGAGCGTGGTCTTTGAAGGCGGGCAGGACGCCATCACCGTCCACCTGGATGCCCCGCGACGCAATCCGCCGGAGCTGATCAAGGTGCGCCTGCGTACTCCAGCGGGACGCTCGCTGGACCTCGTGGACACTACCGGCCCGACGTGGGTTGCGATCGAGGGAGAGTGGGTCACGCTGCCTGGAGACTGCGGCAAGATCACGATCACCGCAAGACTGGCGCGCTGAGTGCGCCTGTCCATGGAGGGACTGGAGATGACAGGAACAGTGCTGACACCTTTGTGCACACTGCTCGCGGCAGCACTTGCAGGTTGCATCGCGTGGGCCGACGCGCCGGTGCTGTATGTCTCAACTCAGGGGAATGACGGGTGGTCCGGCACCTTGGCTGATCCCGCAGCCGGCGGGCAGGATGGACCATTTGCGACACTCGAGCGCGCCCGGGATGAACTGCGCGCCATGAGAGCCCGGGGGCAGAGCTCGGCCGGGGCGACTGTCTATGTGCGCGGCGGCGAGTACTTCCTGGAGCAGACCTTCACTCTCGATGCTCGGGATTCCGGCGTCGAGGGTGCTCCTGTGCGCTATGTGGCCGCCGAGGGCGAGACGCCGATCCTCATCGGAGGGGCGTCACTCACGGGCTTCGTCAGGTCCCAGGGCGAGGTCATGTCCCTGGACCTTGCATCCATCGGGCGCAAGGGCCTCAAGTTCGGGCAACTCTTCTACAACGGCAAGCGGCAGCACCTCGCGCGATACCCCAACTATGATCCAGACAATCCCTATGCCGGCGGGTTCCTGTACGCGGCCGACCGGGTCGGCGAGGGCAGCAAGACCCAGTTCCGGTTCGAGCCTGGCACCTTCAAACACTGGGAGCGTCCCACAGACGGACAAGTCTGGATATTCCCGGGTGTGAACTATTGGAATAACATCGTGGGCATCAAGAGCGTAGACCATGAGGCGGGTGTCATTACCCTGGCCGGGGAGACCTCCTACGCCGTCAACAAAGGTGATCGATACTTCGTGCAGGGCCTGAAGGAGGAGCTGGACGCCCCCGGAGAGTGGTATCTCGATGCCGAGCGCTCGATCCTCTATTTCTGGCCACCGGGGGATCTGTCCAAGCGCGTCTCGGCGCCGGTTTTGAGCACCATCGTGAGCATCGCAAAAACCCCGGACCAGGCGGACTGGGTGCAGGACATTGAGCTGCGCGGGTTCACCTTCGAAGGCTGCGATGGCACCGCGGTAACCATGACCAACGCTCGCCGCTGCAGCATCACCGCTTCCACCATCCGCAACGCAGGCGGCGGGGGGGTTACCCTTTCCGCTACAAAGGAATGTCTGGTTGCCGGCAATGACATCTACGAAGTGGGAAGCTCCGGGGTGGCGATACACTCAGGCAACCGCAATCCCACCGCCCCGGACAACAACGTGGTGGACAACAACTACATCCACCATATTGGCTGCTTCTCGAAGACTTCCAGTGCGGTGTCCGTCAGCGGCGTGCGCAACTGGGTCCGCCACAACCTCATCCACGACACCCCGCGCATCGCCATCTCCTATAACGGGAACGACCACGTGATCGAGTACAACCACCTGCGCCACATGAACCTGGAGACCCAGGACAGCGGCGCCACTTACTGCCTGGGACGCGACTGGACTAACCGGGGCCACGTGGTCCGCTACAACTATATCCACGACACTCTGGGTTATGGAAGGCACGGGGGCACACAGTGGCATTCGCCGTTCTTCACCTTCGGAATCTACCTGGACGACTGGAGCAGCGGCCAGCACGTGTACGGGAACATCGTGGCCCGGTCCTTCCTTGCAGGGATTGACGTCCACAGCGGCCGAGACAACCTGATCGAGAACAACATCATCTACGACTGCGCCCAAGAGCAGATGCGCTACCAGGAATGGCCCACGTCCCACAGGATGCTCCCGGACATGCTTCAGAAGGTGCTTGACTGGCCGTTTTCTCACCTTTACCCGGCCCTCGCTCGACACCGGGATGCGGTGGCCGACTCCACCCAGTCCTACAACACCTTCCAGCGCAACATCATCAGCTACGGCCGCCCGGGCTCACGGCTGTACGCCGTCAGCGGTCTGGACTGGGACACCACAACTCATGACAACAACGTGCTCTGGCACTGGTCCGGCAAGCCCGACAGCAGTCTGGATAGAATGCGCGATCACGGCCTCGATCTCAACTCCGTAGTCGCCGATCCGCTGTTCGTTGACCCGGAGAACGGCGACTTCACCCTTCGCCCAGAGTCACCGGCACTGAAGATGGGCTTCGAGCAGATACCGCAGGACAAGATCGGCCCGTACGAGAGCCACCTGCGGGCGACGTGGCCAATCGTGGAAGCACCCGGGGCTCGCGAGCACCCCCACCAGCCGGTCCGCGTGGAGCGCAAAGTCCCCCGGTACCCGGTCGCGCGCGTCAAAGAACCGATTCAGGTGGACGGAAAACTGGAGCCCGGCGAGTGGCTGGGCTTGGACCCGGCGAAAGCCATGCTCCTGCAAGAAGACCCATCCGGCGACACCGGCAAGAGGCCCGTGAGCCGCGCCTGGTTGGTCCACGACGGGACCAGTCTGTATGTCGGACTGCTCAATGAGGTGAACCCGCAGGCGCCTCTCTCGCTGGGAAGCCGCTGGGGTGGAGACGATGGCGCGGAAGTGTGCATCGAGGTTCTCCGCGACGAGAAGCCTGGCCTGACCTTCGTCCTGCAGGGCTTCGCCTCCGGGCTCTTTCAGAGCACTGACCACGCGGGAATACCCACAGCCGAAGCCGAGCGTCTGGGCAGAGCCACGCAATTCGCGGCTCAGGTGGGCGAAGGCTGGTGGTCCGGCGAATGGTGCGTGTCGCTGGATGCCCTCGGCATCAGGCCCGGCACGAAGCAGACCATCCGGTTCAATATCGGTGTGCGCAAGACCGGCGGCCCGACCCCCTGGATAACCTGGGTGGGCACGGGCGCCCAGAACTGGCTGGTTGCTCATGCGGGGGAGATCTTTCTGGAGTGACCGAGTCCCGGGCATCACTGACGCCACGAATGAGATCATCTCCGCCCAATATCGTTCCATCAGTTGACTTTGAGACACAGCACAGGCAGAATATAGTCGCGGGAGGGGATATTTGATACAGCGTCGTGGCTGGGCTGGGAGCCAGGGGGGCGTTTCCGGCAACGCGGGGGGACACGCCTGGACTGAGGAGGTTTCCGCGTTGGACCGCCAGACCCAGCGACCTTGGATTGCCCTTGTCGCCCTCGTCGCTTTCGCGCTCCTGTCGATCTGTAGCACTGCGCTTGCCAAGCCATCTTCCGCCCCCTTGAGCCCCGAGTTCAAGGCATTCATCGCTGCGAAGAAGGCCGGTGGCCTGAGGCCCGTGGGCAGCGGCAGCGGGCACGGCAAGGGCGATATCCCGCCACCGGTGAACCGCGAATACATCGCGGGCCCTTCCGTACTCAGGGCCCTTGACGGCGCACCTGCCAGTTATGACCTGCGGGCCATCAGCGAGAAAGTGCCGCCGGTCCGGAACCAGGGAAGCTGCGGGTCCTGCTGGGCCTTCGCCACGTACGGTTCCCTCGAGAGTTGTATCCGCCCCACTGACACGTCTGACTTCTCCGAGGACCATCTAAAGAATACCCACGGCTGGGATTACGGCCCTTGTGAGGGCGGACACCCCTGGATGTCCGCGGCGTACCTGGGCCGCTGGGGAGGGCCGGTGTGGGAGTCCGACGACCCCTACGGCAGTTCCGGTGGCACTTCACCACCCGGATTGGAACCCCGGGCCCATGTACATGAGGTCTGGTGGCTTCCCGCCGACCCGGCCATTATCAAGAATGAAGTCATGGCCCACGGCGGCGTCTACGCCAACTACCTGCATGACGACGCCTACTATAACCCGGCCACAGCTGCTTATTACCACCCCACGGCAACCTCAACAGACCACGCAGTGTGCATCGTTGGCTGGGATGATGCCTACTCCAAGTCAAACTTCAAGGCAGGGACACAGCCGAAGTCGGACGGCGCGTGGCTGGTGCGGAACAGTTGGGGCACGAGTTGGGGTCTCTCGGGCTACTTCTGGGTATCTTACGAGGACGCACGGTTTGCCAAGACCGTCATCGCCCAGTTCCCGGAGACCGAACCCGCTACCAACTACGACTACCAATACTCCTACGACCCGCTGGGGTGGGTCGGTGACTTCGGCTGGGGGGGGAGCAACTACAGCGGCTGGGCAGCCAATCTCTTCACTGCATCCGGTGAGCATACCCTGAAAGGCATTGGTTTCTACACCACGCAGGGAGGTGCAAGCTATTCGGCGCGTGTCTACAAGAACCCGACCAGCGGACCGTACACGGGCGGAACGCTGGTAGCCACCGCCAGCGGATCGTGCACGTACGCGGGCCTTCACCATGCGGTCCTGTCCACGCCAGTGTCCTTGCATACAGGCGACAAGTTCTCCATTTGCATCCAGTTCACGAATCCGTCCTATGCTCGCCCGATACCTCTTGAGTCGAGAATCGTCGGCGCCACAAGTGCTGCGTCCGCCTCCGCTGGACAGAGTTACTGCAGTACCAACGGCACGACCTGGACGGACCTCACCACCTACAACAGCACCGCGAACTTCTGCATCAAAGCTTTCGTCGACATCGTGCCGCCGCCAACGGTGACTGCAATCTCCCCGGATTCCGGGACCAACACCGGGCCGGTCAGTGTCACCATCACGGGAACCGGCTTCCGCGCGGGAGCGACCACGAAGCTGACCCGCAGCGGCCAGACAGACATCAACGGTAGCAACGTGACGGTGGTCAGCGATACCGAGATCACCTGCAGCTTCGACATCACCGGAGCCGCCGTTGGTCCCTGGAGCGTGGTCGTCACCAATGACGACAACCAGACCGGGACCCTGACCGACGGTTTCACCGTGGAGTACCCCGCTCCAACCGTGATCGAGACCTCGCCGGACAACGGCCCCAACACCGGTCCGGTGAATGTGACCATCGGCGGCACGGCTTTCCGAACAGGAGCAACCACGAAGCTCACGAGAACGGGGCAGGCGGACATAGCCGGAACAAGCGTGGTGGTGGACAGCGCCACCCAGATCACCTGCTCCTTCGATCTGACAGGTGCAGCACTCGGCTTGTGGAACGTGGTGGTCACCAATGATGATGGCAAGTCGGGGCAATTGGCCAACGGCTTCGAGGTGCTCGGGGAGCCACCAAGCATCACGCAATGGGCCGTAGTGGCAACCCACAGTAATGGGGTGGGCCAGGTCATCACCCCCTGCACCGACGGCTATGTGGAACCGCGCACCTGCCGTCTTGCTATGCTGCGCTTGAGCTTCAGTGCCCCGCTGACTGCGGTTGCCCCGGCGAACATCTCGGTGGTCGGCGTCAATAGCGGGAACCTTTCGGCAAACGTCGCGGGGGTTACGCTGAGTGGCGACAACGACATCCTGTGGATCGAGTTCAACCCGGCCTTGCCGGATGACGACACCTACACGATCACCCTCTCCGACACCATCACCGGCCGGGACACCGGCCTCGCCTTGTCCGGCGACCGTGACTGTATCCTCAAGGTGTGCATCGGCGACGTCAATGGCAGTTCACGCGTGACCATCACGGACATGTATGTCATGCAGAGCAAGCTGAACCAGACAGTCACCAGCGACAATTGCCGGTATGACCTGAACCTCAACGGGCTGATCACCATCACCGAGATGTACCTGGTGCAGTCTCACATGAATCACGCGGCTCCGTAGGGGTCGTGCCTCAGCCGGTCGTCTTCGAAGACAAAGCGATACGCCGCCCAAACTGGGCGGCGTATCGCTTCACTGCGCTTGCCTCGATCTGTCCTGCTGTGGGCCTCAGTTGTCGCACCGCTTGCGGCGACGCCATGCGATGCCCACCGGCACAGCCCCCAGAAGAAGCAGTGCTCCGGGCGACAGTTCGGGCGTTATCTCTTCTCCGTCGTTGCCCCCACCGTCGGGCCGAAGGATCTTGCCCTTACCCGGCGGATCCTGATTGCCCGATACCGGAAGCCCATCCGGACTACTCGGGTTAGGATCGGGGTCCAGGAACCCTACATTGTACAGATAGGCGAACGGCTCCCCGCTCCTGCCATCCTTCGCGTAGAAGTCCCCCCAGACGGGGTTGCGCCGACTCTGGAAGGACCATTGCAGGTTCGTAGCGGGGACATCCGGCAGATCGAGCTTGATGCCATATATATGGGAAAGGGACCCGTCTGGGTACTCGGGCATGCCAGGGTTGCACGATTCGTTGGAGTAGAACGTGCGGATTTCCATTTCCGTCGGCGTCCAGCTCTTCCAAACGGTTCCATCCCAGTACTTGAGGTTCAGCAGGGCGATCTCGTCTGGCTTGAGGTCACTGGTAAGCTCGACGATGAAATGGCTGGCGTCCTTGCGGGGCACCGTCAGACTGTAATCATACTGCCAGATGCCGCCCTGATTCTCCTGGGTGACCGTCCAGCCGAAGCTGCTCCCCGTTTCCCACCCGCCACCACCAACGAGACCGCCGCCGGCACTGGTCAGGGAGCCCGTGTACTGCGCAAAATACGCCATCGCCGGCGCTGCGCAGAGGACAAGCACGACTACAGCAATGCTTGTTGCAGATCTAGTGATGATCGTGATCACCGCCTTCCGTCTCGAGATACGGCGCTCCAGCCCCCACGGATTCCCCCCATCCTTGGTGATCACCCCTTCCGTCGTCAGCACGAAACGGTCGTCGCCAGTGACGAATCCAAGCGATAACCAGTCCCTTCGTGGTGCCGCACGACGGGTGGCTACTGACTATTGTACCGAGGTCCTGTCGAATCCGTACTCAATTTTGACTCAATTTGTCCTATAGTCTTCGTCCCTATCGCCTGTCTCCGCCCAGTTCCCGACAGCAGTCCACCACGAACCGCGTCTGTTTCATGGTCCGGTGCGGATAGCCCGCCACGCTCAGGATGAAATGGTCCCATGGCTCAGCCTCGCGGATCATCGCGTGGATGCCGGCCCGCGTTGCCTCGAGGTCGTCCATGGGTTCTGCAAGCTGCTGGACCCCCGCCATGATGGTGATCCGGTCGCCCAGCGCCCGGCGGCCTTCGCCCACCGTCACATTTCCCAGAGGCGGGATGGTGAAGGCATGCACCGCGTCCATGCGCGTCTGCCGATACAGGGGCAGCAGGTCGCGGATCAGCCCGCAGGAGTGGTGGAAGTAAAACTTGCCCGCATCATGCGCGGCTTCCGCCCGGGTGTTGGTGAGGTCGATGTTGCAGGTCTCGAACATCGCCGGAGAGATCGCGGTGGTCGAGGTGTCATCAACGGTGACGACAACATCCACGTCGGACCGCACCCCCACGGCCAGGCGCTTCAGGTAGTTGCGCTCCATCGACGCGAACAGAGCCAGCAGGTCCTCGCGGGCATCGGCCCACAGGTAGGCCAGCGTCGCCACACCCGAGTAAACGCGGAACATCATCCCCAGCGGGGTGCCCTCCATGGGGCCCAGAAGCAGGCCGTCATCGGCGATGAGTTCCCGCCGCTTCCGGGTTCGCTCAATGCCCTCCGGGTCAGGCTCGATCAGCTCATCGTCGAAGATGGCGGCGAGTGCCGGCAGGTCCGCCGGCCCCTTGACGGGATGCTCGGTCCAGTTGCTGGATACCGCGCCGGTGGTGTCGCGGCAGACCCGGATGGTCTCGCGCAGATCGCCCTCGGGAGTGTGCCAGATGCGCCGCGTGATGTCGCCGTCGGTCTCTTGTTCCACCTCCACCTTACGGCGGGTGATACGCACCGGCATGCCGAACCAGTCGCAGATATCGAGTCCGAGGGCGCGGGAGAAGATGACGGTCGCCTCGCCGCCCCAGTGCACATCCCCCAGCGCCCGGGCAAGCTCCGGGTCCATCTCTTCGCTGCTCGGGCGGTTGTACGGGTCACAATGCCCGGTGACCGGCAGCCAGTGCGGGGTCTCGTGACGCAGGACCCGCAACAGGTTCTCGCGGCGCGTGATCATCGCAAATCGCTCCCTCGAGAGCGCGCGGATTGCGCGCGCGCAGGTCAATGCAGGTCCTCGCGGGTGAAGACGCTGAGCAGGATTTCCCCCGCACCGCCGCGGTCCCGGTCGTGAACCGCGTAGATGGTGCCGTCGCTGGAGAAGGCCGCGTCGGGATAGCTCACACTGTCTCGCGGGTCCAGCACGATCATCTGCTGCCAGGTCGCGCCCTCATCGGAAGACACGCAGGCGACGATTCCCGTGCGCTTCGTCGGGTCCGGGCTATTGATGAGCAGCCAGTCTCCATCAGGCAGCCTGCGGACAAAGAATCGCGACCCGGGGTTGGGAATGCCCGTTGGCTCGCCGGCCCCCCAGGTGCGGCCGCGATCTTCCGACAGGCTCTGCCAGATCACTCCCGCGCCTGTGCGGATATACATGACCAATGCGCCGTCGGAACGCTCGACGATCATGTTCTCCAGCGCCCAGTTTGGGGCTTCGACCGCTCCATGCAGTGTCCAGGTGCGGCCTTCGTCGGTGGAGATGCCCACGCCCTGCAACTGTCCGGGCCCGGCGAACCAGTCGGAAACGGTGCGTGAGGCATGGGTCACCGGCATGAGCCACTCGCCCGTTGAAAGGACCGTGGGCTTGTTCATGCGGAAACTGAAGGGCGCCTCGTAGCCCACCCGGAACTCCTCACTCCAGACCGGGTCAGCAGCATCGGGCGCCGCGCAGGTCATAGCGAAGACCCCGTGTTCGGCGGCATCCTTATTGCCCCGATTGAAGATGAGCCAGAGCACACCATTGGGAGCGAGCCAGAGGGTCGGGTCGAAGGCGCGGAAGCCGTCCCGGGGAGAGGCAATGATCGCGGGCACTGAGAAGGTCCGCCCGCTGTCGTCGCTGGTGACCATATACAGCCGGTTGTCGGGATGGGGCTCCTTGTCGCCGCCCGAGAACCACACCACGAACAGGCGGCCGCCGGGCGTCAATTCCACTCCCGGGATACCCGCCCAGAGTTCCCCAATCGCTGCTTTGTTGCTGACAACCTGCTGAAGTCGCACGGACACTCATCCCTTCGGCCTTGGACCTGAGACAGCCCCGATCACTTCGCCCTGGGTGCTGTCCTCCCTCCCCGGAAGGCAATCAGAAAGTGGAGCGGGAAATGTTCAGTATCGTGTGTAGTGCGCGGAAGGTCACGACGAGACCCCCACAACTGGATCGCGCCGGTGTACCCGGTGGCCGTAGAGGACAGGCATTGACGTTGAGCGCGGACGGAAGGCGAACGACGTGACCGTGCGTTCCGGCGAGGGTTTGCCCGGGGGCAGGCAGTCGCCGCGGAACCTGCCGGGCGCCTCCAGCGGGTCCGCTCGCGCCGGCTTGCGATACCACGGCCGGTGTTTCCCTGAACAGAAAGATCGCCAGGCCTGTCACGCACCGCCTTTGCTCGCACTATATACTCCTGCAGGACCGATTCCTGCCGGAATGGGAGGAGTACATGCCCGCACAGTGGATCGTCCATTTGACAACACGCAGCGGTCTCGAAGGGGGCCTGGTTGAGACATACCGGGCCGAAGCCGCGCGTCTCGGGAGCGACGGTGTCGCTCTCCTCACGCCGACCCAGGCGGCCGCTGAGATCGCCCGGAGGCTTGTGGTATCCGGAAGCAATGCCGGGGCTCTCCTGGACCCGCGCATCATGACCTTCCCACAACTTGCGGACGCGCTGCTAGTGGCAAACCACACCTCATCGCGGCAGCTCACGGCGACCCAGCGGGAACTGCTTGTGGCGGATGTTCTGGCGGAACTGGCGCAGGAGCCGGAGCTGGAATACCTGCGGGCCACTCACACGTGCAAAGGCACCATCGGCGCAATCTGCAACCTCCTCGATGAGCTGAAGCGCGGCGGGGTGTCCTCCGATGATCTGCCCGAACTGGTGTCGAAGGCCGTTCCAGGCCACCCCGCGAACCAGGCCGTCTCGCTGGTTTTCGCGCGTTACCAGGACCGCCTGCAGGAACTGGCCCTGTATGACGAGCCGGGCCTCTTCTGGAACGCACTTGACCTGCTGGAGAATGGCAAGCGGCGGCCGCTGGAGGATTTGCGGGTGCTCCTGCTGGACGGGTTCCAGGAGTTCACCACCACCCAGACCCGGATGCTGGAGGAACTGGGGAACTGGCTGGAGCGCATCGAATTGCGGCTGTGGCTGGATCCTTGCCGGGAGCAGATGACGCCGCGCGCGGCGGCAACCCGCAACTGGCTGGCCGATGCCATGCATGCTGAGATGCGCCCGGACACCCTCTCCGAGCCTGAACCCGCAACGGACCTGGACCACCTGCGCGCGCGCGTCTTCTCCCTCGACCCTGCCGGGCTTGCCCAGGCTGACGGAACGGTGAAGGTGCTGGAAGTCGCCGGCGGGACGGTGGGCGAGTGTCGAGAGATCGCGCGCCGCATCAAGCTGCAACTGGCCGAAAATCCAGACCTGCCACCCAATCGCATCGCGATTGTGCTGCGCTCCTGGGATACGGGCTACGATACGGCCCTTCACCAGGCTCTCGAGTGGTACGGCGTCCCCGCGGATTTCGCGCGGGGACCGCGGCTGTCTTCAGTCCCGGCGGTACAGGCGGCGCTGGACATCCTGGATGTGGTAGTTGGCAGGTGGCGGCGCCAGGACGTGATCAAGCTCCTGAACAACGGCTATGTCAGTCCGAAAGACAGCAAGTACGGGAAGGTGCGGGCGCAGCGATTGGAGCGTCTGGCCATGGAGGCCGGGATTGTCGGCGGTGGGGATGACGACACCCCGGCCAGGCAGTGGAAGGCGGCGCTCAACCGCCTTGGTCACCGGTTGGGGGAGGAACGGAGACGCCGGCGCGCACTCGAAGATGCCCTGGGCATCGTCCCGGAAAGCGAAGATCAGCTGCGGGTGCTGGAGGATGAAGACGGCGACCGGTTGCGCACCCTTGGAGCCCTCGACGCGGCACTCGAGCAGGTCGAGAGAGCGGTGAATCTGGTGGATGCCCTGGACGATCTGCTGCGGCCGCTGGCCACTGCCAAATCTCTGTCTGGCGCGTCGCTGGCCTTCGGGGAGATCATCAAGGCCCTGGGCATCATTGATTCAGCCGAAAAAGGCGATGCAAGTCGCGTGGCTTTGGATTTGCAGGGGCTCGATGGCTTGTCGACGATCCTGAGGGAGATCACGGAAGCCCCGGAAGTGCTCCGGATCACAGGCGAGGTGGGTGTGGCCCAGTTCGCCGCGTGCATCCGCGACGCCTGCGGGTCTGCACGCTTGCCCGGCAATCGCCACCGGCGCTGCGGGGTGCAGGTGCTTGAGGCCTCCCAGGCGGCGCTCGAGCGTTTCGACACCGTGTTCGTTCCCGGCCTGCGCGACGGGTTGTTCCCGGCGCGCCCCCGGCAGGATGTGTTCTACGGGGATGCGGAACGCGAGAGACTGCAGCAGGACCTGCCCGGCCTTCGCCCGCGCCTGGGAGACCGGCATGATGACGAGCACCTGCTCTACGCGGCGCTGGCGGCTGCCGAAGGAGAGGTCTGGCTGTCCTATCCGCTCTCCGAAGCCAATGGTGCCCCGGTGCTGCGGTCGTCGTACGTAGACGAGGTCCTCCGACACTGGAAACTTGCCGGTGATTCGGAGTTGGCGGCAAGGATAATCACCACCCGGCGGCAGTCCGAAGTCATCGCCGGGCCGGACGAAGTCGCCAACTACCCTGAGCTCCTGGAAGCGATCCAGCGGCCGCACGCAGGAGCCAGTCTCCAGGGCCTGATCAACTTCGCCGAAAACATCGTGCCGCCCGACGAACTACCGGCCCTTGCGCAGGTCCGGAGGCTCGCGCTGGTCGAGGCCTTGCGTTCCCAGGGTGACGGGCCTTTCTGCGGGGTCCTCAAAGATCAGGCGATTCTTACCGAGCTGGACGAACGCTACGGCCCCGAACACACGTATTCGGTGAGCCAGCTCAACACCTATGCAGGGTGCCCAATGCGCTTCTTCCTGGAGAGAGTGCTGGGCCTGGAGGCCCCCACGGAACCGATGGAGGCCATCGACCGGCGCGATCTGGGGCTTGTCGCGCACCGCATCCTGGCCAGGTTTTTCGGCCCGCGGACCATCGGGAATGATGACTGCAAGCCGATCACGGCGGAGAACCTGTGCACAGCGAAAGCCGCGCTGTCCCAATGCGTCGCGGCTGTGGGCAGCGAACTGGATTCCCTGGCACGCGGCGCGGCCCAGGTCTGGGCGCGGGCGATGGAACGGCTGGAGGAGGACCTTCTCGCCCTGCTGGAGTTCGAGGCCGAACGCAATGCCGGGGAACAGGGCAGGAGGCGGACGTGGTCGCCACCACGGCAAGTGAGGGCAGTGGAGGCGGTTTTCGGCAAGAACGGGGAGTTTGTGGTTACGCCCCCGGACTGCGAACCGGTGAAGCTGCGAGGCCGCATCGACCGGGTGGACCTGACTGAGTACGAGGGCAGGCGCTACTGGGTGATCTGGGACTACAAGACCGGCACAGGTGTATCGGCGAACCTCGTACGCGCAGGGGCCGACCTGCAGCTTCCCGTCTACGCGCTGGCCGTGAGACAGCTGTATCCGAATGAGACGGATGACTGCCACCTGTGGGGGTACTACCGGGTCACGCGTCCCGTGGGTTGGACCAGCGTGGTGATGGGCAAAGCCGGTGAGGAAACGGCGCGTATGCTGGACGAGATCGTGGAAGAGGCGAAGAGGAAGATTGCGCAGTACGTCGCGGACATCCGCGCGGGCAGATTCGCGCCTGTCCCCAACGAGTCCCTGCGGCCCTGCCGCTACTGCGACTTCCGCAGCATATGTCGAGCGGGTTCGTTGATAGGCACTTCATCCACACCGGGGAGGGAGCAGTGATGATCGAGCGCACTCCGCAAGTGACGCCGGAAATGGACACCAACGCCCTGCGGCAGGAGATCATGGCGAACACCGACAGGCACCAGTTCCTCGGAGCAGGCGCGGGCGCGGGGAAGACCACGGTGCTTGTGGGGCATTACTTCGAGCTGCTCCGGGCGGGACTGCGGCCCTCCCAACTGGTGGCGGTCACGTTCACCGATAAGGCCGCGGCCGAGATGAAAGCCAGGCTGCGGGAGAAGTGTCGGGAAAAGGCGGTCGAAGCGCGCGATGCCCGAGACCTTTCGGCAGATGACTGGGAGGGGCTCTTACACGAGATTGAGACCGCACCCATCAGCACCATCCACGCGCTGTGCGCCCGGCTGTTGCGGGAGAACTCTCTGGCGGCGGGCCTCGACCCGGACTTTGCCGTGCTGGACGAGATTGATTCACGCATCCTGTTGGATGACGTGGTTCGGCGGACGCTGCTTTCTCGCCTGGGCAAGGAGCCAACAGCAGACAGTCTCGTGGTGGCGCTGGGGTATGACGAGGCGGTCAGCCATATCACGAAACTGGTACAGGACCGGGTACAGGTGGAGGCCGTGCTGGCCGACACGCGCTACGACACGGAGGAAGCGTTGCTAGGACATTGGCAGGAGCTCGGGCGCCAGTACCTCGCAGAGCGGCTCCACGGGATGCTCGAAAGCGATGAGTGGGTCGACGCGATGGCGATCGTGACCGCGAAGCAGGAGCCCCAAAAGCCGGCGACCGATGCACTGGAACGCAAACGCATCGCAGTGGCACAGTGCATCGACAAGAGCGGTCTTCTCAACTGGACCCTGGAGGCAGGTCCCGAGGCCATCGCGCAAGCGGTCGTTGCTCTGGCCGAAAGCACCCGGGCAGTCGGGGCCGTTGGCAATGCGGGAGCGGCGGGAGTCTGGGGCACGGCACTGGCGGAGATGAGAGCGGCGCTGCGACTGTTTCTGAACAAGGAAGGCCTTCTGCAGACGACCGCCGCGGAGATCGAAACACTCCAGTCACAGACAGAGGACGACCGCGCCTGCGCCAGGCTAACTTGCGCCCTGGTGGCCGAGGTGAAGGCGGCCATCGGAGCGTATGCGCAGGCAAAGGACGAAGCCTCCGCGCTGGATTTCGAGGACCTCATGGAGCGCACGCGGTGGCTCTGGCAGGAGCACCCAGAGGCGCTCGAACGCACTCGCCGGGGCCTTCGGCATGTGATGATCGACGAGTTCCAGGACACGAACACCCTCCAGAAACAGGTGCTCTGGCCCCTCGTCACCGGGGAGCCCTATGACCCCGCGAACCCCGTCGCATTGCCCGAAAAGGGCGTGCGCCTGTTCGTGGTGGGCGATGCGAAACAGTCCATCTATCGCTTTCGTAATGCCGACGTCACGGTCTTCAACGCGACCCGCCGGGAGATGCTCAGTGGAGCATCGCGGGTGGATGAGCTGACCCGCAACTTCCGCTCGACCCAGGGACTCATCGGTGTCTTCAATGAGCTGTTCGCGCACCCGGCCGTAATGGGTGAGGAGGCCGAAAATCTCTGGGAGGCCACCTATGCGAAGATGCAGGCGGTCCGGGGCAATCCTGCGGACCAGACGCCGCTGGAGATTCACCTGCTCACCGAGCAAAAAGGCTCCCGCGGGGAATCAGCGGGGAACGACAGTGACGAGGGGGAGGAGATCGACACCACATCCCTCCGTACCCGGGAAGCCAGGTGGATTGCGGGCAGGCTGGTGGAACTGCTGCAGTCCGGCGACTTCCGGGTGCAACACGAGAAGGGCGAAGATGCGCCGTGGGAGCCGATCAGGCCGGGGGACATCGCGATTCTGTTCCGAGCCATGAAGGACGTGGCCTTGTACGAGCAAGCATTGCGGGATGCGGGCTTGCCCTATTATCTCGTGGTGGGGCGCGGGTTCTTCGCCGCCCAGGAAGTTCAGGATGTTGCCAATGTCCTGCGGGCCATCGAGAATGAGCTGGATGACATCGCCCTGGTGGGCGCCCTGCGCTCGCCCATGTTCGGTTTGTCCGACGAGACCCTGTATCGGCTGGGGCAGATACGCGTCGGATCATGGATGAACCGCCTTCGCACGGCGGCGATCGGTTCGAGAGAGAGCGGGGAACCCGGACCGGAGCAGTTGGTCGACCCGGACCAGAAAGAACTTGTCATCCGTGCGTTCAAGATTCTCCAGGACTTCCATGACCACAAGAACCGTCTGCCGCTCTCGGCTCTGGTGCAGCGCATTGTGGACCGCACGGGGTTCACGGCGGTGCTCGCGGGACAGTTCGGCGGCCGCCAGATGGTCTCCAATGTGCGCAAGCTGGTGGAGCTTGCCGGGGAGTTCGAGGCCGGACAGAAGACCCAGGGTCGGGGGAGCCTGAGGGACTTCGTGGAGCACATCCGGCGGATGACCACCGACGAGGTGCGTGAGGGACAGGCGCCTATCGAAGAGGAGGCGGGCGACTGCATCAAGCTCATCACCTACCACTCCGCCAAAGGGCTCCAGTGGCCGGTGGTGGTTGTGCCGGATCTGTGCCGCAAGCCGGGCGGCGGCTTTTCACTGCCGTACCGCCACCACCGGGACTTCGGCCTTGTGGTGAAGACCACTCGCCTGAGAAAGCAGGAAAACGGCGACAGCTACTGGCCGGCGCTTGGAAGGCAGATCGACAACCGCAATAAGGCCGAAGAAGACGCCGAAAACCGCCGGCTTTTCTATGTGGCCGCAACCCGCGCCCAGGACCTGCTGATCCTGTCGGGGGTGGCGTTCGTGAATAAGGATGGCGGCATGTCCAAGGACGCCGAGAAAGGCCCTCTCGGTTGGATCAATGAGGCGCTGCCGGGCTGCCTTTGGATGGACGCGGGGAACCCGCCACAGGAGACCCTCCGCCGCTGGGACAATGGGTCACTCATAAAGGTCGAGGGCCTCGCGGCCGGCGAGGCAACGTACGAGGCCTCCCCGTCTGCGCAGCCAACCGCGAAGGTTCCCGATACGAGGACCCTCGCGCGGCGCATCGCCGCCATCTCTCCGGCAGCCACAGGCCAGGCGCACTTCACAGCGACGGAACTGTCCCAGTACTGCCACTGCCCGCGGCTGTACGAGTTGCAGACGAGACTGGGGCTGCCTGCCGGTGCGCCGGCCTTCGGCAGCGGATCTGATTCCTCGCGCCTGAACTCCGTGGAGCTGGGCACCGTGGTGCACCGGGTCCTGCAGCTCGTGGGCACCGAGGGGCTCCCGGAGCTGGACCGCCTCGTGCCCCCCGATGCCGACATGCTCTACATGGACACACTTCTCGATAAGCGCGCAGCCGAAGAGCGCCAGGTTATCCGCCGGCAGGTTCAGCAGTTCCTGGATCACGACCTGTACAAGGCGCTGTTCACTTCCAGCAGCCGCCTGCGGTCCGAAGTGGGCCTGACTACCCTGATCGATGTCGACGGTCTACAGGTGGTGGTGGAAGGGAAAATCGACGCGCTGGTGGAGACCGAGGACGGGAAACTCCACCTGCTGGATTACAAGACCGGTCGCGAAGACATGGCAAAGGACAGGCAGTACCGGGTTCAGCTTGGTCTTTATTGCCACGCGGTCCTGCAAGCGAGGGGTGTGGTCCCGGAGAGCGCGCGGCTGGTCTATCTGTCCCGAGACGGTATCCAGACGCCGGACCTGGGGCCGGTGACGGACCTGATGGATAGCGCTCTGGATTCGGCGAGGGTTGCGGTCCGAGGCATCTGGCAGGGCGACTTCTCCCGCCGTGAGGTCGCCTGTGACCACTGCCCGGGCCGGTGGCTGTGCAGGCACACTGCCCAGGTGGCAGGGGTGGCCGCGTCAGGGGCAGGGGATCGCGAGTAGGTCCGCTTGCGCGGGGCAATTCGCGCTTACCATCAAGATTTGTCCCGCATGCCCAGCCGCCTGATGCCGGCCCTCGCCGGGTGTGTCTCGACACTCGTGCCGACTTTCGCCAAAGACGCGCGGACCGTCCACCTGGCCGCGATCCTGCGCGCTCTTTCGGTCATGGGAGCTGTCCTGGGCTTCGCACGCAGCTCGTGACACTTGCGGCGGGTGTCCGCCATGCGATCCAATATGCCCACCCAAGATAGCCGCACGCGCTCCTTCTCGGTCTCGGTTTTCGCGGCGATCACGGCCTGGTCCATGAGCTTGGGGCTCCGGGCCATGCTGGGCGCGGCCTTTGCGCAGTTCTCTGTCTGGGCGTTCGCCCTTGTCTATCCCCTCAAAGCACCCACTGCCGCGTGATCTCTTCACCCGCGCCGATGAAACTCATCGCTGCCCGGAACATCGCCGCAATCTCCAGCGCCATCACGCGGTTGTCCTCACAGACGTTCTTCTCCTGCCGCGGGTCCTGGTTCAGGTTGTATAGTTCGGGTTCCTGTTCCGGAGTGCCCAGGATCAGCGCCCAGCCGTCCTCATGGGTGATCGTCGCCCGCGCTCCTGGCCTCTGCCGGTCGTGGGTCCGCGCCGCGGATATGGCGATCTCCCGCAGTCGCACCTTCTGCCCGTCGAGGATCGGCCCCAGGCTTTTCCCGTGCCCGCGCGCCTCGTCTTCTACCCCGCACAGATCCAGGATTGTCGGCCGCAGATCCACCGCCTGCACAAGCGGGTCCACTCTCACCCCGCGCGGTCCGTCAGGCAGTCTAATCAGCAGTGGCTCATCCACGATCTCCCGGTACATTGGCCACGGTGGCCCACCCGTGGCGCTCTTCCCGGTACGCCCATGCTCCCCGAGGTAGAAGCCGTGGTCGGACGTGAAGATGATTGCCGTGTCCTCCAGCAGGCCCAGTTCCCGCACCTTCGTCACGATTGCCCCGATCCACTTGTCCACTAGCGTCAACTCGCCACAGTATGCCGCGTGCAGCCAGTTCAGTTCATCCTCGTTGAGGTACTCCGTAGTGTCGTACCGGGGGTGTCGGACCTTCTCGCCATTGGGCTCGCCGGGGAAGTATAGTTGGGTGAACCAGTCGGGAGCATCCCACGGCTCGTGGGGGTCGAACATATCCACCCACAGGAAGAACCGATCCGCCCTGTAATTGGTCTCCAGCCACCGGCACACATCCAGGGCCGTGCGCGCGGAATGATGCCCCATTTCCCCCGGATGATCCAGTCGCTGCAACGTGTGGTTGCGGAACTCCCGCTCGTCGTATCGGTCTTTGTCCGCGGACCACTCCATCTGCAGGCCCGGCTCATCATTGGCCCGCGTGAAGCAGCAGTCCCCTTCCTGCCCCCGGTTCCAGTGCTGCCCCTGAAAGCCCCGATGGTAGAAGTGGTCCCGGCTGGCGATATGCGGCGTATCGTGGATAATCTGGGTCACATAACCGTTCTTTGTCAGCACTTCCGCCAGCGACGGGATGTCCTTCGGCATCGGTCCCCAGCCGTAGAACGGAAACCCGTAGCGCCCCAGGAAGCAGTCTGCCCTGTGAGGGAGGGTCGGGAACGACCCCAGCAGGCAGTTTTCGAAGATCACCGATTCAGCCGCAAGGGCGTCCAGGTTCTCCGTGTGCATCCACTCATTTCCATAGCAGCCAAGGTGATCCTTTCGGCACGTGTCCGACACTATCACGATCACATTCATCCGGAGTCACCAGCCATAATTCGTCCTCTCCGCGCCCATGCCTGTTATTCCGCGCATCTTCCTATCGACCTCTCGGCGTCCCTGTCCGGTCAGCGACGGGTGCCACTGCTTCCTCGAATCAGTGCTCTATCCATGGAGCATCCCAGGCGGGGCCTGGTGTGGCACGCTGCCGGGCTGTCCTCTCTCGCCATGTTCTGCCAAGGAAGGTCTTCCCCTCCCGGCGAATACCCTTCTGTCGGGTCATCTTGCCTTCGAGGTACGTCGCCATGCGTCGCCCTGCCGCCCTGCCTACCCCCATGCTTTCCTTGGCCCTTCTTCTCTGCATTTCGGCCGGTGCCCAGGAGTCGATCCTGGTTACCGGCTTCGAAACCGACGAAGGCCTCTCGATCACCTTCGCCGAAAAAGGCCGTGACATCGCCCTTTCTCTCAACACGGACCCTCAGTTCATCTCACAGGGAAAATCCAGCCTGAGTCTGGCCAGCAAGTCCGTCCCCGAACCCCGGGGCAATACCTACGCGGGCGTCTCGGTGAAGCTGCCCGAGCCCATTGATGTCACCGGGCATGCCCTGGTGTTCGACGTTTGGACCACCCAGGCCGCCAATACCCGTGCGCTCTATGCTCGGGGGTATGACACCGCCAACAAGAACGCTCTTAGCTGGAGTAACTGGAACGCACCTCTTCGCGACAATGAAAAGGTCACCATCCAACTCCAGCCGGGTATCTCCATGGCTGGCTTCTCCTGGGAGAACGCTGTCGCTGAGAGCCCCAATCGCGACGAGATCACCCGCCTGGAGTTCATCATCGGCACTTCCGCCAAGGACGCTCCTTTCAACATTTTCATCGACAACGTCCGGCTGGTGAAAAGCAACATGCGTGCCTTCCTGGAAGTGAAAGAGCCCAAGCCGCTGTACCTCGACACGCCGCTCCTCAAAGACAACCAGCCCAACGCATTCATCCTGTACCCGGACGGCGACGACTGGGCCGCGCTGGCCGCCGAACTGCGCGGTTCTTTGCGTGACAAGCTCGGGGTCGACTTTCCCCTGAAGCCCGCCGCCGCTGTTCAGCCCGAGGACCTTGAAGCCTCCCAGGTCATCGCGCTCGGCGCGGTCTCCAACAACCCGCGCCTGCTCTACCTGTATTCCCATGGTTACACATACGCCGATGACTACTACCCCGGTCCGGACGGTTTTGTGACCCAGTCCATTCATGACCCCTGGGGGACCGGCAAGAACGTTCTGCTGGTCGGAGCGAGCACTATCGCCGGGGCCCGTCAAGGGATCGCGGCCCTGATCGCGGCCATCCCTGACAGCGGTGTGGTCCCACCGGTCTTCCAGGTGAAGCTAGCCGGAGCGGCTCGCGAACGCCTGCAGTCGCGACTCACCGAGAGTCCCGCCGACAACTACCTGGAGAGTCAGAAGCAGCGGGCCGAAAAGGCACTCGAAGAGGGAGCCCACACCGGTCTCTTCGGCCAGATTGCCTCCGTCGGGCAGCTATACGCCGAGAGTCGCAAAGACGCCTACGCCACCGCCTTCGTCTGGCTCGTGCGCCGCGCGAAATCCCACTGGGACACGAAGCCCACCACTTTCGGCGGCCCGTGGGGAATGGATTCGGACTTCCAGATTCACGCGGTGCTGCCCATGTGGGACCAGGTCGAGGAAAGCCCGGCACTCACCGATCAGGACCGCCTCGATGTCGCCCGCATTCTCTTCCAGTGGGTCTCCGACGAGGGTGTCCCTTCTGCGAACAGCGTTGTCGGCAGCACCCACGTCCGCCATAACCATCAGACCTTCCCCGCCCTGGGCCTGCTGTACGCGGGTGAGTACTTCCGCAAGTACTACCACGCCGCCGAAGCCAATGCCTGGCTGGACATCGCCGCTGCCGCCTTCGAGTTCCAGGCAGAGGCATTCAAGCCCCACGAGGACTGCAACGGCTATCAGTGGCTGACCCTGTATCACCTGATGCGCTACGCCCTTTCGAAGCCCGACTTCACGTTCTTCGAAAACGGTAACGCGCGCCGCTGCGCCGACTATGCCGTGCTGTCCATGGATAACCTCGGCTACTCTGTTACCTACGGCGACACCGGGGCCTTCACCGGCTGGTGGAGCGAGATGCCCTTCCTGGCCGGCGCCATCTGGTACTACCGCGATCCCCGCTGGGCGTGGGTTCTGGACAAGAAGACCGCCCTTAGCGGCCGCTATGCCCTGGGCCAATTCGCCGTCTCCCTTGAAGGGAAGCAGCCGAATGACCTCGTGGGCACCCGCGTTTGGCCCGTTGATCCCTTCTATTTTGAGAGCTGGGGCGGTCCCGCGCGTCTGCCCCGGGAGAGTGCCGCAGACAAGGTGGTCTTCCGTAACGGGTTCGACCCCGACGATCAGTATCTTCTTCTCGACGGCCTCAGCAACGGCGGACACAAACATCTTGACGGCAACTCCATCTCCCGCTGGACCGAAAACGGCCGCATCTGGCTCGCCGACGCCGACTACATCCTCTCCCTGCCCAAGTATCACAACGGCGTCCTGATCCTCCGCGACGGCCAAACCGCGCCCATACCGGATTTCGTGCATCTGCAACATTCCACCGAGCTACCCCAGTTCGGCGCGACGACCACTACTTACCTCGACTACTCTGGAGTGGACTGGCACCGCAACATCATCTGGCTCAAGGGCGGGTACTTCCTGGTCGCGGATCGCATGGTCGCCCGGCAGGCGGGCAACTACAGCTTCCGCGTGGTCTGGAATACCATCGGAACCGTGGAAATCGCCGAAAATGGTCTGGACATAGAGCAGGATGGCCAGCATGCCCGCATCGCCATGACGCCCGATTGCCACCTTCTGCTACATGATGACCCCGATTACGGGAAGAACTGGTCCGGCTACCCCTTCATCAAGGAGCCGGTGGTCCGTGTCCTGCGGGGCGTGCGAGACTGCACCCTCCGGGAGGGCCAACAGATCACCCTCTTCTCTCTGCTCCATGCTTCCGGTGAAGAGCCATCCCCGGCCCGGCTCGTGAGGCTGGGTGACAATACTGTCGCCGTTACCGGCCTATCCGACCCTGCCATCGTCCACGTCGGCGGCGGGGAAGACTACCCTATCATCGACGGTGTGGACATCCAGGCCGATATCGCCATGCTCACCCCCTCACGTCTGTTCACCGTGGGCGCCACTCATGTCCAGTCCGACGATATGACCCTCGATCGCCCGGAAGGCATCGACGCTGAGGTCAATCTCATGACCGGCATGTCGCTCATGATCGACCCCTGCGTGAAGACTGCGGGGATCCTCGGCCAGCCCACGGAGCGCAGAGTGGGCAACGGGATGGACCAGCCGCTCACCGCATATATCAACTCGCGCATCGCCCGGGCGCCAGCCGCTGCTGCGGCCGAGACCTCCGAACTGAGAGCGCCCGGTGAACTTCGTGTCGCGTGGTCCCACCGCGACCGCCTGGATTCCTACATAATTACCAACAACGCCGGCTCCTTCGCCGCCGTAGATGCAGGGATGCAGTTCACAGTCTCGCCCGAGCCTCTGTCCGCCAATGTCTTCAGCGGGGTTCAGGGCGAGAATCGCCCCTCGAACCTTTTCGACGGCCAACTGCTGACCGCGTCCGGCGGCACCATGTGGGGCGATGACCAGCCTGTCACTCTCGACATGACCTTCGACAACGTGTATGACATCAGTCGTGTCAATCTCAAGGCCTGGTTTGCCACCTCTTCCAGCAGGAAGAAGCTCTTTCAGATCGGCGCGGTCGATGTCTTCGCCGCCGCAACCGACGAGGAAGCCGACCTGCAGCCGGTCCTCCAGGTCCAGGACACCGATGACCATGGCAACTGGGGAGCTCCCGGTTACGGGCCACAGACCTACGACTTCCCAGGCCTGACAGCCTCCGCGAAGCGCCTGCGCATCACTCTCACCCCGCGCCCGGGAACCGCGATTTACCTCGCCGAACTCGAAGTCTACGGCAACCGCCCCGGCCTGGAGATCGACTATGAGACCCTCCGCAAGCGCGCCGCTCCTGTGCACTCCTTCCGGGCGCTGAAACTGGCGGATCTCAACGGTGACGGAACGAGCGAAATCATCGCCGGCTCCTCCGATGGCTCGGTCTACGCTTTCGACGCATCGGGTGCGAAGCTCTGGTCGGTGGACACCGGCGGCCAGGTCAATGACGTCACCACCGTGGAGTTCGAGGGCCCCAGCAACCCCACCGTTATCGCCGGCAGCATGGGCGGCGCGGTCACCGCCATCTCCCCGGACGGAGTGGAGCTCTGGCGCTTCCAGGCCCCCTACTACAAGCGCGTCGGCCATATCCGCTGCGTCTTTCCGGCCGACCTCGCGGGCAATGGCGAGCAGGTGGCCATTGCCGGGTCCGACAACTGGCATTTCCATGCCATCGACCGGGACGGCAGGGAGATCTGGCGCTATGAGAGCGTTCACGGCTCCACTGCCGGCGCAGCCGCGGATGTTGATGGGGACGGCAAGGACGAGGTGATCTGCGCCACGGAGTATTACTGGTGGCATGTGGTCAGGCCCGACGGCAAGCGGCTCTTCTCCTACTCGACCAAGGGTGGCCCCCATGCCAACGTCGCCGCTGCCGCGAAACTCGACGCCGCGGGCGGCCTGTGCTCCATTTTCGGAGGAGCAGACGGGAACGTCCACGTGCTCAACCCGGACGGGAAATTGCGCTGGCTGTTCAACACCGGCGATGAGGTCACTGCAGTCGAGGCCTGTGATATCAACGGCGACGGTCTGGACGAGCTCCTGGTCGCCTCGATGAGCTTCAACGTCTACGCTCTCGACCAGTCTGGCAACATTCTGTGGCGCCGGGACCTCGGTTCTGAAGTGGATGGTCTCGCTCTTGCGAAGGCCGGGGCGAACAACCGGCTCCTGGCCGCCACTCGCGACGGGAAGCTGGTGGCGCTGGAGCCCACGGATGGCGCCCTGCTCGCCGTACTGCCGAGAGAGATGCCCGTCCTGGATCTGGCCGCAGTTCCCGGCGACCCCGAGGCCTTATCAGTCCTGGCCACGAAGACTGGGGAACTGGTGTGCGTCCCGGTGCCGTAGCCCCTTCTCCCCTGGTTCCGGTCCCGCAACGCGAGGGTGGAGAAGAGGGCGTGGGGAAAAAAGCCGTCCGCCTTTGGGGAGGAAAAAGAAAACGGGGACGGGCCTGTTCTCAGGCCCGTCCCCGTCGCAAGCCCATAAGACTTCGCCGCGTTAGTCCGCTCCGGGCAGTCGGCGCTTGGCGATGCCCAGCTTCTGCAGGCCGGTCTCAGCCGCGTTCGCTACCTGCGGCACCGGGTCATCCAGCGCTGCCACGAGCATCTTCGTGCTCCGCCGATCTCGCATGTCGGCCACGGCCTGCACCGCTGCCCAGCGCACATCCTGCTCCTGCGATTTCTCCTCCAATGTCTCGGCAGCCAGTTCGCGCTTCTTGGCATCCTCATACAGTGCGATAAGTGCGTCCAGGGCTTCCGGCCCACTGGTCCGTCCCAGTTGTACGGCGGCGTGCCGGCGCACTTCGGGGGACTCGTCCCTGGATGCCACGATCAACGCCTTCACGACCTCCGGGCCACCGATGCAGCCCAACGCCTCCACAGCGAAACGCCGGACGGTCTCGTCTTTGTCATATAGTCCGGTCTGGATAACATCCTTCACCACGGACGATGCGGGAGTAGTGATCAGGGCCGATGCGGCGCGCCTTCGTACGTGGACGTCTTCATCTTTCAGCGCTTCCGCCAGCGGGCGAGCCGCTTTCTCGGAACCCAGGTAGCCAAGGCCCTGTGCCGCGATCTCTCGCACCATCGGTTCCGGGTCCTTGAGGGCATCGATTAGTATCGGCAGTCCCTTGAGATTCGACGGATTGCCCCGCTGCTCACCCTTCTTGACCGACTTCACGGACTTGGCAAATTTCTCCTGGGAAGGGTTCGTACCCGCGCAGATCAGGGCGACGCACATGGTCGCTGCGTGTCGTTGCCGGCCATCTCGCCCTGACCGGACGGCTCGCTCGAGTTCAGGCAGCGCGGCCTCGCCCATGAGCTTGAGCTTGATCGCCGCCTGCGCCGACTGGTCATTCTCACGCTTGCCCAGTTGCGCCACGAGTGTCGCGACTTCCCCAACGTCCCCGCCCCGTCCAACCGCGGAAAGTGCCCGCTTCGCCAGATCACGCACGTCTGGGTCAGCGCTGGCCAGAAGTTCCTTGAGGCGCCGCTCGCCCTGGGAGCCCTTGGCGCTTCGCCCCAGAGCCAGAATCGCCGCATCGCGGACAATGGGGTTCGCGTCCCCGGAGGCTGCGATGAGCACATCGGCAAAGGCGTCGGCCTGGGTCGACAGAGCCTCCACCGCCGCCGCGCGCACTCGCGGATCTTCGCCGCTCTGCCCCGCCACAACGCCCACAAGGATCTTGGCAACATCCGCCGCCATATCGGGGTCATCGGTGGCCAGCAGGCCTTTGAGCTGCTCGATGGAGCCCAGCGCTTCGTCGATATCCTCACTTGCGGCAGTCTTCCCCGCGTTCTTGACCGCCTCCGCCTGAGCCTTGGCAAGATCCTCTTTCTGTTCCGCCATCGGATCCTCTTCCGGCGTCTCTTCTGCATCCGACTTGGCGTCAGGCGCCGGCTGCTCAGTCTGTGCCGTCTCGGGGTCAGGCTGCTTCTTCCCGCAGCCGGAGGGCAAGCAGAGCAGTACAATGAGCAAGGGCAGGGCCCAGTACAACGAGAGCAATGATCGCTTCATGTCTCGTGACCTTTCCTCTTCTAGGAACGCCTACGGTCGCCGGAGGGCGAGTCTACCCCGGCCTGAATACAAACGCTTCTCCACGCGATATCTGTTCCCGCAAGCGGGAGGAAGGAAACGCACCCCAGCGGCCATATCCTCCTGTACGCAAGCGCGCGGATGGGCTACACTGGATGGCATCCATCCTACCCGGGTATTCGACATCGGCCATGGACGTCAGTCTTTTCGACTACCACCTTCCACCCGAAAGCATCGCCCAGGAGCCCCTGCCTGAGCGCTCGGCATCGCGCATGCTCGTTCTGGCACGCACCGGCTCCGAGCCGCCCAGCGACAGGGCGTTCCGCGACCTGCCGGAGTTCCTGCGCCCCGGCGATCTGCTGGTTCTGAATGACACCCGGGTCATTCCTGCCCGGCTTATCGGCCGTCGCTCAAGCGGGGGCCGGGTGGAGGCCCTGCTTCTGCGGCCCCTGGAACCCGACCTGTGGGAAGCCCTGGTCCGGCCGGCTGCCCGCATGAGACCCGGACAGACCGCAGAGTTCGGCGATGGCCGCCTGAACGCCCGTGTCGTGGAGGCGCTGCCGGGCGGCCTGCGGGTCCTGCGGCTGTCCTGCGACGAGCCTCTCGAAGACATTCTCGACCAAGTCGGCCAGACTCCGCTGCCGCCGTACATCAAGCGCGCGGAGCCACGCCCGGAGGATCGTGCCCGATACCAGACGGTCTATGCGGCCCAACCGGGAGCCGTTGCAGCACCCACCGCGGGACTGCATTTCGACGCCCCCACCCTCGCCGCAGTAGAATCGGCCGGCGCAGCCATCGCCCATGTCACCCTGCACGTTGGCCTGGGTACCTTTCAACCGGTCAGCGTCGATACTGTGGAAGAGCACGAGATCCACAGTGAGTGGTGCTCGATCCCCGACCAGACTGCAGAAGCGGTCAATGCCACTCGCGCCCAAGGCGGCCGGGTCATCGCGGTCGGCACCACGGTGGTTCGCGCCCTGGAGAGCTGGGCATCGTCCGGCCGTGTTTCACCCGGAAAAGGCCTCACCAACCTGTTCATCTACCCGGGCTATCAGTTTCAGATCATCGACGCCCTGCTCACCAATTTCCACCTCCCGCGCTCCAGCTTGCTGATGTTGGTCTCGGCATTTGCGGGGCGAGAGCGCATTCTATCCGCATACAGTCACGCGGTCCAGAGCGGCTACCGCTTCTACAGCTACGGCGACTGTATGCTTATCCTCTGATTTCCGCCACGGAGTGCCCGATGCATTTCACCCTTCTCGCAAAAGACAATGCATCTCGCGCCCGCCTGGGCGAACTTCGGCTGGCCCATGCCACCGTGCGCACCCCTTTGTTCATGCCCTGCGCCAGTCTCGCCGTGGTCCGCGCCTGCGACACCGCAGACATCGAGCAGCTTGGCGTCCAGATGCTCTGCTGCAATGCCTACCACCTGTGGCAGCGCCCGGGCGATGAGATCGTCTACAATCTCGGCGGGCTGCATGACTTCATGCAATGGCCCGGCGGGATTCTGACTGACAGCGGCGGCTTCCAGGTCTTCTCCCTCGCCCAGCCCAAAGACATCATCGAGGAGGGAGTCCGGTTCCGGTCGCATCTTGATGGCTCGAAGCTCATGCTCACTGCAGAGCAGTCCATCGCGATACAGAACAACCTGGGCAGCGACATCGCTATGGCCTTCGACGAGTGCGCGCCATACCCGGCGGATCGTGGTTATATTGAGCGCTCCATGGAACGCACCCTCCGCTGGGCCCAGCGCACCAAAGACGCCCACGCCAATCCGAACCAGGCCCTCTTCGGTATCGTTCAGGGCGGCCTGTACCCGGACCTGCGCGCGGAAAGCGCCCGGCGCACCGTGGAGATGGGTTTCGACGGTTACGCGCTGGGCGGCCTGTCGGTTGGGGAGAGCAAGCAGCAGATGCTGCAGGCCGTCGAGGTCTGCGAGCCCCTTCTGCCCGAGCACTCTCCGCGCTACGTCATGGGCGTGGGCACTCCTGCGGACATCGTCAGTTGCGTCATGCGCGGGGTAGACATGTTCGACTGCGTTCTGCCCACCCGCATGGCCCGGCACGGCAGCCTTCTTACCTCATCAGGCACCCTGAAGATCAAGAACGCGCGCTTCCGCGAAGACCCGCGACCCCTGGAAGAGGACTGCGACTGCCCCGCCTGCACCCGTTACTCCCGCGCATGGCTCCATCACCTGTTCCGCATCCAGGAAGCCACCGCCTGGCGCCTGCTCAGCCTGCATAACATCCGCTTCTACAAGCGCCTGATGGCCCGCATTCGCCAGGCCATCCAGGACGGCACACTCGCCGAACTGAATGCCACGGTTCTCTCCTGGACCCGCCGGGACGCCGCCGGCGAAGATGCAGGCGAGGGTGAGACAGACTGACCGCTACCCGCCCTATCTGTCCGGTCCTGGAGCCGCTATGACCCCCTTCTACATCACCACGATCCCCGGACTGTCAGACATCGCCCGGGAAGAGCTTTTGGGCCTGGCGCCGGACGCCCGGATCACCGCCATCTTCCCGGACCGGGTCGTCTTCGACCTGCCCCGAGACCCGGAACGACTTCTCTCGCTGCGATTAGCCGAAGACCTGTTCGTCCATCTGGGAGAGCTGTCGGGTCTTGCCACCGACGAGTCTGCCCTCATCACGATCCACGACTACCTGGCTTCTCTCGATCTCTCCGAGGCCCTGGATCACCATGCCCGTATCCACCAGCCGTCAGCTCCGCCCACATTTCGCATAACCGCCACCCGTTCGGGCAGCCACTCTTTCAACTCGCTGCAGCTTGCGGGGGAGGCCGGCGCGGGGGTTGTGGCGAGGTATGGCTGGAAGGCCAATCTGAAGCACCCGGACGTTGAGATCGGCGTGCAACTCGCGGATAACCACGCGTGCTTCGGTTTGCGCCTTTCCACGGACGCCATGGCCAACCGTTCCGCGGTGTCGGGCGTGGCCTCCTTGCGCCCCACCGTCGCCCGGGCGATGTGTCTTCTCAGCGATCCCCAGCCTGGACAGGTTGTCCTCGACCCCATGTGCGGCACGGGAACGATCCTTGCCGAACGCGCTCCCGGCCTGCCCCAGGCCACCCTCATTGGCTCCGACCGGTGGCCGCCGGCTCTCGCATCCGCGGGCCAGACTCTGTCCGGTGCGGGTGCGTGTCTGCTGCTCGCCGATGCCCAGTATCTGCCCCTGGCTGATGCCAGCATTGACCGCATCATCACCAACCCACCGTGGGGCCGGCGCGTGGGTTCCCACCGCCAGGACCGCCGCCTGTATCCGCGCTTTCTGGCTGAAGCCGTCCGGGTCCTGAAGTCCGGCGGTTTGCTGGTCGTCCTCTCCCTGGAGCGCCGCCTGATGTTCGACTGCCTGGATGCCTTGCCCGAACTGGAGCTCCTCTCCCGCACCCTCATCAACATCGGCGGCATGCAGCCGTCCATCTATCTCCTGCGCCGCACCTGACCGCCGTTCCATTTGGGGACTGGCATCCGGGTTCGAATCGCGCCCGACCCGGTGCCTGTGCCCAATGGGAGTGTGCTGCGGGAGTTGCCGCAACGCTCTTTCACCAGCCGTGGGGTGTGCGCGGCGAGTGTCACGGGTCCCGTGCTCTGGACGGCGAGCACACCCTTGACCTGTGCTCATACCTGCTTCCGGCGAGCTCAACCCCTGACGACCCGCCCTTGCTCCTCGCCGCCCAAATCGGCTAATATTGCAGTCCACGCCCGCTGCGACGGTTTCTGCCGCAGCGGGCATTCTTCGTCGGCGGGCTTTGTCCATGCGAGAATCCCATCAGCTCACAACCGAATCCCCGGCCGCGCCGCTCTTCCGCCGGGCCGTCACTCCCCGCGCCGTGGTCGCGGGAATCATCGCACTGATCGCCACGTCTTTCATTGTCGCGTGGGCCGAGCTCGTCACCGGGACCATCCAGATCGGCTTCCTCCAGCTTCCGCCGGTTCTCATCGCCATCCTGTTCATCTTCACCGTCCTGAACAAGCTCCTGGGCCGCATCTCGCCCAACCTCCCCTTTACCGGCCCCGAGCTTGTGGTCATCTACTGCATGATCCTGATGTCCTCAATGATCACCTCCCGCGGGCTTCTGGAGGACCTCATTCCCGTCCAGGTTGGCCTGAACTACTACGCCGACCCCGCCAGCAAGTGGGAGGAACTGTTCTTCCCCCACGTCAAGCAGTGGATGGTCCCCTGGGACGTGGAGCAGGGCCCTCTGCAGGAGGTATCCGTGGGGTTCTTCGAAGGCCTGCGCCCCGGCGCGGCGATCCCCTGGAGGCCCTGGATCCTTCCAACTCTCGCCTGGCTCGGCCTCGTGGGCCTGGTCTACGCTGCGTATCTTGCGCTCGCAGCCTTCCTGCAGCGCCTCTGGGCCGACAACGAGCTTCTTTCTTTTCCACTTGTCCAGTTGCCCCTGGAGATGATCAGCCAGGAGGGCAGCCGCGATTTCCTGCGCAATAAGCTCATGTGGCTCGGTTTCGCCGTCCCGCTGGTGATCTTCGGGCTCAATGGCCTGAACCGCATCTACCCCGCGGTCCCCTCCATCACATTGCAGGTGGGCATCAACCAGTATCTCAAGGGCAAGCCGTGGAGCGATCTCGGCTACTTCACCATGTTTTTTTCCATGGCCGCCGTGGGCTTCTTCTACCTGCTGCCCAGCGAGATTCTCCTGAGCCTGTGGTCCTTCTTCCTTCTTGCGCGGGTGCAGGAACTGATCGCTTCCTCCCTGGGCGCCACCATGTCGGGCATGCCCCATGCCGGGGTGAAGCTGTTCGTGGGTTACCAGACCGTGGGGGCCTACTTCGGCATTGTCGCCTACATGCTGTACACCTCGTGGCCGCGCATCAAGACCATGCTCCTGTCCGCAACCGGAGCGGGTTCGGGGGATGACAGCCACGAGTTGATGCCATACTCCACCGCTCTCGCCGTCCTGGCAGTGGCTTTCGCCGGGATCATCGCCTACTGCGGCGCTGCCGGCATGTCTGTCTGGGTGGCCGTGGTGGAGTTCGGCATCTACCTCTTCGTCCAGTCAATCATCATGGCCCGCAGCACCGCCGAGGCCGGCATGCCCATGACCGAGGGCTCCTTCACTCCGCTGGATGTCATCGGCATCTTCGCCAACAAGCGCACCCTCGGCCCACGGAACCTCACCGCCCTGGCTTTCACCGACTGCATCTTCACTCGCGATCTGCGCGGCATGGTCCTCACCGGCTTCCTGGACGGCCAGAAGCTGGGGGATGCCCTGCATGTGCGCCGCCGCACCCTTCTGCCCGTGTTCGTGTTCGCGATTCTGGCGGCCGTTGTGGTGGGCTTCATCTTCCACATCTGGCTCCCGTACCGTTACGGCGGGATCACGATGTACTCTTACACGTACCGCTCCATCCCCACCCAGTTCTGGCGAGAGCACGCCCCGTTCATGACCGGCCAGGAGAGCTTCACCTGGTCCGCGGGCATCTGGACCGCCGTGGGCATTGCGGTATCCATCGCCCTGAACATCCTGCGCCGGAACTTCGTCTGGTGGCCCCTGAACCCCCTTGGCTATGCATTGAGCGCCGCCTGGACCACCACGGTCTTCTGGTTCCCTATGCTCCTGGCCTGGATGATCAAGTCGGTGATTACCCGTTACGGCGGCATCACAGGCTACCGCAAGGCCCGCCCCATCTTCCTGGGCTTGATTTTCGGCGAGTTCACCATGGCCGCGTTCTGGACCCTGATATCCTGCATCTTCCGCACCCAGGCGCCTTTCTTCCCCTGGCCTTAGGCACGTGCCCCAGGCGCGTCTTTCTCCCCCGGTGGGCCTGACCGTTGTCCGTCTTGGCAGTGAGAAGTGGAGAGGGGTTTGAAAGGTCAGGTGGTGAATCTGGACGTCCGCAGGTCGCGGCGTCTTGTAAGTAACAGTGCCAGCCAGAAGATGCCGTCGGTTTCCCAGTAATGTTGGCGCCCCGACAGGCCCCGCGCCTTGGCCGTGCCCCCAGACAATACGCCGGCGCCGTAGCCGCCGTCGGAGCCGAGCCTCAGAGGCTTGCCGGCCTCGATCTGCAGCTTCATGGTTCCGCTTGGCTTGCGGATGCGTTTCTGTCTTGCAGCAGTCTGCGCGTCATTTATTGCCAGCCCGAGGGTGCCTGGACTTACCGAGCTCAGGCGCTCTCTGTTCCGTATGAGTTCAGCCGGCCCGAGGGTACTGGAATCTCGCTGGTGGGCCTTTTGCCTCACAGCCCGCGAAGCGGGCGGCAACCTACAGCCACGGGTGGAGTGGAGCGAAGCGGAACGGAACCCGTGGACTCGGCGGAAAGGTTGACAGAAATGACCCGAACGGGTAAAATATCGTTCGTTGACGCGCGGTGGAGCAGTCAGGTAGCTCGCAAGGCTCATAACCTTGAGGTCGCAGGTTCGAATCCTGCCCGCGCTACCAAGTACATCCATTCCCCAACCATTTCGCATTTGGTTATAGGGAATCGCTCTGAGAGCCCCAGAATCCCCTGATTCTGGGGTTTTCGCTTGTATCCGGGTTATAACCAAAACGGCCCGAGTTCGGGAATAACCATCTCCAGACCCATCTTGATCCCGATCGGCGGCGAGCCCCTCGATGAGGCAACCGAGTGGATGCGGGCCTCCACCTCTACTCCCAGACCGGAAGACGGGTCGTGGTAGCGGATGGTCTCGCTGCGCACAGGGTCGCCCTCTGACACCGCGGCCTGCTCACGGGACGCCGGTTCCAGTGAGGTGCCTTCGCTGACCAAAGAGAAGATCAGGCCTGCGAGGTCCACCCCAATAACCCGGTTCGCCCACTGCTCTGCGGCCCGCAGTTCGCCGTCAGTAGGTTGCATGGCTGTCTCCGCGGTGTAGTGATGTTGGCGTGAGCGACCTGCGAGCCCTGCCGGGATGACGGCACCTCACTGCGCCACCAAAGGAACAACCCACACTCGCTCCAGCACGTCGGTGAGCGGACGTGCGGTCTCGACCACAGCACTGACCGTCATGCCCCTGGATGCGCAAGTGTAGGTCACTTCGGCGGGCCGTGCAGTGCCCTCGGCCAGGGCCACGGATTCCCCACCCGCCGGGGTCGCGAAGCGGAAGCTCACCTTCGCCGCGGGGTCCTTGAGGACCGCGCCACAGCGATACGTGACGCCCTCGTCAAGGCTGGCTCCACGGCTTGACCAGCGACCGCCGCTCTGTTGCCAGCGATCCGGGCCCGGCGCCAGGTACGACAGGGTCCCGGTGGGGTTCTGCAGAATGTTACCGGGCGGGTCAGTGGGGGCAAGCGCCAGGTCCACGCGGGCGACTTGACCTTTGGCCAGGACGAACGGATCTGAAACGATCCAGGTGGACCCGGGGCGGTAGGCAAGCACGCGGTACACCCCTTCTGGCAAGTTTCGGAATCGGTACTCGCCCAGCCACCCGAGGCCCTCCGGGATAGACGCAACCGAGTAAGCGACCGTTGAGTACGCGGTCAATGCGGCGCTCAGTCCCTGGGTCGGGTCGGCGATCTGGTCATACTTGGCGGCATCCAGAAGCACGACTCGCGCGCCCTTGTTGTTCCGCTTCGGGTTGTCCAGATGGAACTCTCCGGCGATCACGTTCCCTTCCAGCCCTGCACCTTCCAGGTTCTCGTTCAGCACCAGCGTGAAGATGGAGTGCAGCACGTCCGCCAGCGCCCGCGCGCACTCATTGGCGCATTCAAGGAGAATTGGTTCCACGTTGGGGCGCTCCGCCTCACCCTGCTCGCAAAGGGGTTTCGCCTTCTCCGCGCGGGGAATGACATAGGCAACCAGCTGGTCCATGCGCGCACGCAGGCCGGCGAGAAGCGCCTCGTCATCATTGCCCAGTAGAACCGGCTGGTAGCCCTCGATGTTGATGGCCTTCGCGTTGACCCAGTTTTCCATGGGGCCGTGCAGGGGTCCGCTGATATACAAGGCATGGGGCGGCGCACCGGTGTCTTCAACGAAATGCACCAGCGGCCCCAGTTGGCGGCAGGCGTTTGCGGGGGTCTCGGTGCGGAATGCCTGCAACGCCCGGCGCAGGAAGGGCTCGTAAGTGTCGGCGACGCCCGGCATGGCGTGGAAGGCGTACTTCGGGAACGCCGGAATCAGCAGGTAGTCGTCGGCATAGAATGGGCCCAGTTCCTGCCCCTGCTGGTCGGGCATCCATGAGTAGTTGGTCAATGAGTCGAACTCGCTGCCGAAACGCTCCCGGCACTGTTCGGCTTCCGGCAGTACATTCAGGGCCGCTCGCGCGATGTCCGGGTGCGGCCCCCAGGCGAAGGCCGACTGGACCGCGAGCAGTGCGAGCAACGTCAGGACGGTAGAGCGGCAGGCGCGTGCGGTCATCGTGGTTCCTCCGTGCAATAGCTCAGCGTCTCTTAGCGCCAGTCAAAGATGACGCCGTACAGGGCCCTCGGCTCGTCGCGCATGGTGGCATATATCTCCGGGGCCTGGTCGATGCTGACTCGGTGGGAGACGACCGGTGGGACTTGCACCGCGCCGGTGCGGACCAGATGCAGCAGGCAGTCAATCTCCGACGCGCTGAAATGGCAGGAGACTTCGATAGAGGCCTCAGTGGTGTGCAGCATCGACCACGGGAAGAGAGTCTCCCCCCGCACGGAAATGGACGCGATCGCGCCGCCGTGGCCGAGCAGGCCATGTTCGTGGACATCGAAGAAGAAGCGCTCATATCCCGCGCCGTCGAAGATCACGTCATAGTGGCGGCCAGACTCAACCTGCTCCCAGGCGTCAGCCGCGCGCATATCCACGACGCGGTGGGCTCCGGTGACTCTGGCCGCGTCCAGACGCCGGTCCACGATGTCCGCCGCAGTCACATGCGCGCCCACCGCCCTCGCGCACTGGGCGGCGAAGATCCCGATGGGCCCGAGACCGATCACCAGCACCTTCTGCCCGGCGCTGACGCGGGTGCGGCGGATGGCGCGCATGGCCACCCCGGCGACCCCGAGCAGGGCGCAATCGCCAGGGTCGACATCCCCCGGCAGCTTCACCAGCAGGGGCGGCATGACCACGGCGTCCCGTATATGCCAGCCTACGTGGCCCACATAGTCGCCGAGGAAGACGAGATCGCCCTCCGCCAGCGTTTCGACGTCCTCACCGGCGCCGGCGACCCGGCACACATGCTGATAGCCGTGACGGCTCGGGTACTGTCCGCCTCCGTAGCCGTAGTCGCACATGAGTGCGTGGCGTTCGGTGCCATTGGTGATCCCCGAAAACAACGTCTCCAGCAGTACCTGTGTTGGGCCGGGCTGGGGTGCCGGGCCGATGTCGGCAAAACCCATCTCGCCACGGGCGACGAACTCGACGGCTGTGTTGCGCATGGCGAATCGCTCCTCCAGCGGCAGAGCCGCCTATTCGACGGCCTCAATCTCGTACGCCTGCAGCGCGTCAAAGAACACCCGGTGGCCCTCCTTCGGCTGATAGAGGGCATCCACGCGCACCAGCAGGGTGGACGTTCCCTCGGGCGCCTCGAGGGTCTCGAGGGTGAACGCGCGCCAGTCGCTGGTGCACTTGAACCGGTTGCTGCGAAGGGTGTCGGCCAGTGTGCGGCCCCCGGCATCGCGGAACTGGGTGAGCATCTGGCAGACCGTGGACACACCGGGCTCGCCTTCCCACCGGGCGCGCAACACGAACAGGTAGCGCTTCCCGGGCTTCGCCGGCACGTCCGTCCGGAATACGCCGCCGTAGCCGTCCGCAGTTCCGGTAACCTCCACCGCATTTGCGCCCTCGTAAGGCTGTTCAGTGGTGACACCGCACTTGCCGGTGCCGAAGTGCATCCCGGCCCACCAGCCATCCAGCGGCTTCTCGGCCTCGAAGCCCGGGTTCGGCACGAGGTTTCGGGCAGTGCCGTCGCCGATCGCAAGGAGGGTGGCTGCAAGCGGCGCCATCTCGGTGCCCGGCGTCTGTCTCAGGTCCCGAAACTTCGCGGCAAGAGTGTCGTCGAGGGTGTCGAGATAGGTCTCGGCAGCGTCCAGATACGGTGCGCGTTCGGCGGTGCCGTAGGGATATGAGCTGTTCCAGGTGAATACCAGCACCGGGTCCCTCATGAGTTCCTGGTACAGCGACCACAGGGGCTGGGCGAGGTTCGCGGCCCCGCCCGAGAGCAATGCCAGCGCCTGCTCAACCGACAGGCGGCCCTCCGACTTCCCCCGGGCCACGTATGTCGCGATGACCCCGCGGTAATATTGCCAGGACCGCGCCATCACCTCCACGCGTGCCCTGGTCTCGGGGGTGTCCGCGAGGCGCTGTGCGTCGGCGATCCAGGCGTCGGCCTTCTCGATGTCGCTGAGGTCCAGGCGCTCCAGCCAGCCCGGATTGCCCATGAGGTACTGCTCGTTCCTGCAGCGCCGGAAGTAGTCGCTCTCGGGCACGCGGCGGATCCAGTAGTCTTCCCAATGGTCGAAGTAGGCCTTCATCGGCGCAGCGGCCCTGCCGAATGCCAGGCGGTACCACTCCTCGAGAAGCGCGTCCACGTCGCGGTCCGGGTCCCACCAGATCTTGGCCATCACGTAGTACTTCGGGGCCTCGCCGAAGAACGGGTAGGTCTCGGCGTACCACGCCCGGACCTGGTGATCCCGGGCCCAGCGGACGCAATCGGCCCAGTGGTGGAGGTAGATGCGCGGCGGCACGTGATGGTCGCCGTAGGTGTAGTCATAGCGGCCCAGGAAGGTGCATTTCGCGGCCCAGGCCTGCACGAGAGCTTCATGATCCCGGCGGCGCTCAGGGTCGAGAAGTTGCATGGAGTCGTATGTGAGAAAGGGGATCACCCGCGGGTGCACATCCACCTTCACCGGCGGCTTGCCCACGTGGCTGTAGGCGAGACACCCGAACCAGGCGTCAGGGTGCTTCTCGAGGACCTTATCCACCACTGCATTGACCCACTTGAAATAGACGTCGGAGTAGCACGCCATGCCGAGGAATTCCTCGCCCTGAATGTACTCCTCGCGGCAGTTCTCGCACTGGCAATACAGGTTGCTGTCGTTCACTCCGAAGGAGTAGCTACGGATGCGAGGATTCCTGTCCAGCGCCTCAGTGATAATTCTCGCTGCTTCGTCCACCAGGCCCGGCGCGGTGAAACATGGTTGCCAGGAGTAGTCATTGTCGCTCGGCAGGTAGCGCTGCGTCGCCCCGGCCTTGGGGATCGGGAAGAACTCCGGGTGGGTCTTCGCGTATTTCGCGGGTGGAAACATGTCCACGAGACTGTGGTGGAAGTTGAGTCGCGTCCAGAACCGCATGCGCCGCGCCCAGGTCTGGTGGGTGGGCATTGAGGCAAGCAGGGGCACCTGCATGAAAGCCGGTTCGTCGCGCAGATACACATTGGCGGGCACCACGAGAGTCTCTGTCCGCGGGACGTGTTCGCCGATCTCGGTGGGGAAAAGCCAGCGCACCCCGACGAAACGCTCCAGGAACTCGTAGGTGCCGAACTCCGTGCCTTCGGATGTGGGGCCCGCGATGACGAGATGCCGACCGTCCACCGCTCGGATGATGTAGCCTGAGGGATCGAGACGGTCCAGGTCGGCCCCGATCTGCCGGTCCACGTATTCCCCGCGGCCGATGAACACCAGGGTGCCGTCGGGGATCTCACCGGCGGCGAGGTCCACTACCGGCAGTTCCGCGCCCGTGCTCTTGCGGACGTACTCCACCACCGTCGCGACGATATTGGCGATGGTACGCTCCTCGGTGGCCCACCGGTTGGTGATGTCCTGCTTCAGCGGGTAGCGCCGCGAGTCGATGACAAGAGTAGCCTGAGGCTCGCCCTCTCGCACCAGTGCGAAGTCATCCGCAAGCGCCGCGAAAGGGGCAAGCGCAGAGAGCAAAATGAGGCTGGACAGGCTGGTCAGGCGGAAGTACATCGCAGTCACCCGGCCCGGGATGCGGGCGTTGTGTGCCGAGACGCACCCCAACTGGTGCTGCCGCAGGTATGCCAGGCCCGCGCATGGAATACTGGCGGACACAGACCGGCCGCGACCGGTGACCTTTTCCGCATACCGGCGACGGTGACCTCTCCCGGCCAAAGGCCGTCATACGGTAGACGTCGCCAAAGTGCAGGAGGATACCCGAACATGAAACCCGTGCTCTTTTCCGTCAGTTACGCCGGGCTTTGGGGTCAGGCGTCTCTCGGGCTGGCGGATTTCGTGACCCACGCCGCCGAACTGGGCTACCCGGCGGTGGAGCTGATGGGCAAGCGCCCGCACCTGAGCGTGCTGGACTATGATGCCGAATCCGCCGGAGCACTCGCGGATCATTGCCGGCAGGCGGGGGTGGAGGTGGCCTGTATCGCGGGGTACACCAACTTCGCCGGTGGGGCGGAGAGTTCCGAGGTGCCCTTCGTGGAAATGCAGGTGAACTACGTGCGGGACCTGGCGCAATTGGCCCGGGCGCTGGACTGCGGCCTGGTGCGGGTGTTCACCTCATACGAGCGCGACGACCTGCCCGTGGCGGCGAACTGGGTGCGCACGGTGGCCGCGATCCGCGAGTGCTGCGATGTTGTCGCAGACTATGGCGTGACCATCGGCATCCAGAACCACCATGACATCGCGGTGCACAGCAAGGCGCTGGTGGAACTGCTGCGCGACGTTGATCGGGCCAACTGTCGGCTCATGTTCGACGCGTGGTCGCCGTGCCTGCGGGGCGAGCCCGCGTACGAGACCGCGCGGGTCTTGGCCCCGCACACGGTTCACACGACCTTCGCCGATTATGTGCGGCTGCCCCGGTTCCAGTATGACCCGGCGCTCATCAACTACCAGTCGGCGGGCCCGGACCTTGTGCGCGCCGTGCCCATGGGCGACGGTGACCTCGCCAACGCCGACTTCCTGCGGGGCTTGCGGGACGGCGGCTTCGACGGAACGGTGGCCTACGAGATGTGTTCGCCCTTGCGCGGTGGTGGCGAGATGGCGAACCTCGACCACTGCGCCCGGCGTTTCCTGGAGTGGTTCGCGATGCAGTAGGTCCGGCGCATGCGCACCACCTCCACCCACGGGGGAGCGTCCCCGACCGCCTGCGCATCGGGCATAGCCGGCTAGACCACTACGGCCACAATTGCCTGTGGGCCCGACGGATGTCCGCAACTCACCGGGCGATCACCAGCAGCTCCATGTCATCGAAGCCCGGCGCACGCTCGCGGCTGAAACGCCCCAGCTCGCAGGCGTAGATGCCGATTTCGGTCATCCCCAGCGTTTCCAGCAGCCACCGGATTTCGGACGGAGCGTAGTAGCGCTCATTGCAGTGGATAGCATGGGTGACCCCGTCATCGTCGGCGAACTCGAAATCGGAGCAGGCGCGGAAGGTTTCCAGGTCCAGCGAGGTGGGGCCGGGCCCTTCCACGGTCTGTCCATCCGTCTGCCGGATCGTCCGCGCCAGCGCATACAGTGCATTCAGGGCGGTCATCACCAGCTTCCCGCCGGGCCTCAGCGCTCGGCAGGCGCCTTGCAGGATCCGGAAGTTCATGGCGTCGGTTTCCATGAGCGAGAAGCCGCCCTCGCAGATCATGATCGCCAGATCGAAGGCGGCCATGAAGTCGAGTTCCCGCGCGTCGCACTGGCGGAAGTCCACGGACACCCCTGCCTGGGAAGCTTTCTCGCGGGCGCGCGCCAGTTGCCCTTCGGAAAGGTCCACTCCAGTCACCTGATAGCCGCGTTTCGCCAGTTCAATGGCATGGCGTCCTGTACCGCAGCCGATGTCGAGGATGGTCTTCGCGCGGTCGTGCTCCAGTTCCTGTTCGATGAAGTCTACCTCGCCCAGGGTGCCCTGGGTGTAGCACTCTTCATCATACTGTCGGGCGTAATTCGCAAATAGCGTCTGGTACCACTGCTGCTTCATTGTCGTCTCCTGATCCAGCTTCAGCCTGGTGAACACTCCTCAGTATAGCGCGAAGGCGGCGGGGTGGTAAGGGGAGGGGGAAAGCCGGATCGGCGATGCGGATGATAACGCTTGACGTTATTAACGCATCGCGTTATCATCCATACACATGATCCGCAGCTTTCGGGACCGGGAGACCGAGCGGCTCTTCAAGCGCGAACGGCCGCGTCGCATTCCGGCAGCGATCCATCGACCCGCGCTGCGCAAGCTCGCGATCCTGCACGCGGCGACGGATCTGGCAGACCTGCGGGTGCCCCCCGGCAACAGGCTGGAGCGGCTCATCGGTGACCGCGACGGACAGTGGAGCATACGCATCAATGAACAGTGGCGGATCTGTTTCGCCTGGAGGGACGGTGACGCATACGATGTCGAGATCACGGACTACCATTGAGACGCAGAGGGGAGCGCCGGCCAAGCCGCCGCCTGTACATCCGGGCGAGGTCCTCCTGGAGGAGTTCCTGCTGCCCCTTGGCATCAGCCAATACCGCCTGGCGAAGGACACGGGGGTCCCGCCGCGCCGCATCAACGAAATCGTCCACGGCAAGCGGGCGATCACCGCGGACACAGCCCTGCGCCTGTCGCGGTACTTCGGCACGAGTGAACCCTTCTGGCTCAACCTGCAGGCGCATTACGACCTGGAGATCGCGAAAGACCGCCTGGGCAAGACGCTGGAGGAGGACGTTGTGGTGTTCAAAGGGAGCCACTGACTCCAGCGGCGTTCCTGCCTCCCCCGCAAATCCTGCGAGAGAGCGAAGTAACGCCGGGCCCCACGGCGGATGGCGCTCAGGTCAACGGGACGCCCTCGATGGCCTCGTCGTCGAGGTTCTTGAGTACCTCCTTGAGTGACTTCTCCTGCGTGCGCGCCAGCAGCTTGACGAGCACGTCAGTGCAGATGCCCTGGACCTCGGTGACGAGAGCCTCGCCGTCCCTCTGTCCCTGCGACTTGTCCCTTTTGTTGATGGCGGTGGCGAGATCCGGTTGGGTGCCGTGCACCACATCGCTCCGGTAGTCGTAGAGCTTCCGGAGTGTCTCGAAAACACTAGCTCTGCTGAGCAGGCGCGCGGCTCGGAGGCCGAGGCGGAAACTCAGCTCACCCTTACCATCGATCAGCGCGCTCTCAAGCAGGATGGCCATGTCAATGAGCTTGTCCTCCAAGTAGCGCCTGTCGTCCAGCCCATTGTACCTCCGCAGAGCAATGGCCAGCTTCCCGTCCTCGTTGGCCTTGAGTTGCTGCCACAGGCCCAGCAGATCGGGCAACAGGTCTTTAGTGAGGCGGAATGTCGTCTCTTTGCCTGAATCCTCCTTGTTGAACCTCGGCTTTCCAAGGGCATTCAGTGACACAGGACGCGTCCACGAGTTCTGGTCTAGGCAGGTCCGGACGTTCTCAAATCGCGAACGCACTTCGAGCCAGTGGAGCCACTTCGGGACGCCAGGCTGCCTCAGCAGTCTACAGGCGGTGATGAACCGCTCGATGTTGCTGAGAACAACCTGTCCGTGCAATCCGCCGTCCCAATCGTAGGGCGTCTGGATTCGTAGCACGCAGCCGGACCCGAAGTAGTAGTTCAGATCATTGCAGAAGGCGTTCAGGTCGTTCCAAAGGGATGGTTCCCACGAGGCCACTTCATCGGAGGTCAGCCGACCAAGCGAGGTCCGTTCATCGAGCGCTGTCTCGTCAACCTCGCACTCGAGACAACGCAGAGGGACCACGATTCGCCGCAGGTACCCCCCGTCACCAAGGAATGCCTCGTACTCTTGGTAGAGGTTCTCGAAGACGTCCTCGTCGAAGTGCCACTCATCCAGGCTCCTTGCGTACTCGTGGATGAACGAGTCCACCCCCCACCGGGTAAAACGCCAGTAGTCGACGTGCTCTTGCGGGGCCGTCGACTCGTGCTCGCGGGAATGTCTGAGGTCCTTTTCCTCCCAGACCTGCTCTTCCCATCGGCCCAGAATGTCTCCGATTCCGTGCTCTGCGCAGACCGCGCAGATCGTGGTGTAGAGCTCCTGGGGGACGTTGAGTTCCCCGCTGGCGCTGCGCCTGGCGAAGGGGATCCGTACAGGTACCCTACCCGGAGTCCACCGCCCGTCAGGGTCAAGCACAGGTCCGTCGGTCTCGCACTGGATGCAGGTGGATATGGTCTCAAAGAAACTATGCGCCGTGAGGGCCTCGACGGCCTTGCGCAATGCGACCTTGAGATCCGCCTTCACCTGCTGGCGGTCGTCCATGGCTATCGCCTCCCTATCGGGCTGGTCACCCTTACCTCCCCCACACCTCATGCGGGGTCTTGTCACGCGGCGCGTTGTACGGCCACGTCACCTTCCGACCCGTGCCGGCGCTTTCGTACGCCGCCAGGATGATCTCCAGCACTGCCCGGCCGTCCTCGCCCGTCTCCAGTGGCTCCGTGTCGTTCAGCACGCAGTCCACGAAATGCGCAAGCTCCTGCGGGAAGCCGTAATTCCATGCTTCCTCGTACATGGTGAAGCTCCAGCCCATCGTGCTCCCCGCTTTCTCCACAGCGTAGTCATAGCCCCGCTTGCTGTAGGTCTGGAAGGCGCTGCCGTGGAGCAGGTCGCATATAATCACGCCCTCGGAACCGTACAGTTCGATGCGGTCGTCCATGCCCCCGGGTTTCGCCCAGGACTCCTCGGCGACCCCGCGCGCGCCGCCCTCGAACTCCACCACGATCAGCGAGTCATCGTCGCCCTTCGTCCTGTCGCCATGGACGAAAGTGCCCATGTCCGCCCAGACGCTCTTCACTTGCGGCTTGCCCAACATCCAGCGGAAGTACTCGAAGGCGTGGCAGCCCATGTCGAGAGTGACGCCGCCGCCGGAGCGCTCCACATCCCAGAACCACGGCATGTGCGGGCCGTCGTGCTTTTCGCACTGCTTGATACGGAAAAGTTTCCCCAGGGCGCCGGAGTCGCAGAGCTGCTTTGCGCGGACGTACTTGGGGGTGAAACAGAGCTCCTCGGCGTACATGAGCTTGACGCCCTGCTCGCGGCAGGTGTCGATCATCCGGTCGGCTTCGGCGAGAGTGGGACAGAGAGGCTTCTCGCAGATGACGTGCTTCTTCGCGAGTGCGGCGTCGCAGCAGACCCGGCAGTGCAGGTCATTGGGCAGGCACATGAGCACCACGTCGACCTCGGGCAGATCGAGCACGGCGCGGTAGTCGGTGAAGTGCTTGCCGATGGCGTGCTTCGCGGCAAAGGCCTCGACATGTTCCGGTGTGGGTGAAGCGACCGCGACCGCCCGGGCATTGTGCATCTTCTTGATCGATTCCACGTGGATCTCCGCGACAAACCCGGAGCCGATGATGCCGATACCGACCTGGTCCATAGTGGCACCTCCAGAATGCGCCGGGCGCAAGGCCCGGAAAGCTTCAACTCACTTCGCGCTGCCCCGGGCGCTTCCCTGCAAGGAGGTTCGGCGGTGCGGGGGACGGAAACCCCGGGCAGTCGCGAGATTTCGCACGAAGTGGGGAGTATGGACATGCCCTTTGGGTTCGACGGTCTGAAAAACCCGGTGTTTGCAGTGCCCGGCGTGAGTGTCCGCGACCCCGCGGCAATTTGGCATGAGGGCGTCTGCTATCTGTATTACACCCGGCACATCGGCGACTGGGGCGGCAATGCGTCGTGGGACATTGGGCTGGTCACCACCACGGACTTCCGGGAGTTCAGCGCAGAGCGGATCATCACACCGAAGGGGTATGCCTCGCCGGGCAATGTGATCCGGTTCCAGGACCGCTGGGTTCTAGTGGTGCAGTCGTACCCGTGGCCCAGCGAGATCGCGCTGATGGAATCCAGAGACCTGCTGAACTGGAGCGCGCCGAGGCACATCATTCCCGCGGATACGGGGCCAGGCTGGGGAGCGGAGCACGGACCGATCGACGGCTGGCTGTTCTTTCACGACGGCCTGTGGTACTGCCCGTGGGTGAACTTCCTGAAGGGGACCGACCACCGCGCTTTCGGGGCTCATGCATCGTGCGATCTGGAGCGGTGGGAGAATCTCACACCCGAAAAACCTTTCATCGACGGCAGCGCGTACAACCACAACGGGGGCATCGAGAATTGCGCGGTGGTCAATGACGGGCATCAGTGGCACTTCTTCGTGAGCGTCGGCATGGCGCCACAGAAGCTCGCCCGCGTGGTTGCCCCTGAGCCCTTCCTGTGGCCCGCGGTGACGCCCGAGGATGAACTTCGCCTGCCGCCGGCTCAGTGGTGCTCGTACAACCAGTCGGCACTGTTCGTGGACGACTGGCGGGAGATCTGCGGCAAGTGGGCCATGATCTTCCACGGTCTGGACAGACCTGACGGTCTGGCGACATTCGGGCTGGCATTCTCGGACGATCTGCGTGAGTGGGAGATGCTCTGAGCGAGAGTGTCAGGCGTTGGGGCCGGCGGCGACCCTGCCGGTCTTGTGGTCCGGCGCGCGCCAGACCACGGCCTGCGGCGTGTCGCTGGACCAGACCGGGCGATCGCCGACCCAGATGTGTTTCGCGCCCAGCGCGAGGACATACTTTGGTCTGCCGGAAGAGTCGGAAGCCCACTGAAGCCCGACACCATCTGTCGCGACGGGGCCGCTTCCCAGCCGGGCTGACCCGCTGGTTCGGAACAGGACGCGCGTGCGGCCGTCGATGATCGCGCCCAGCCATCCCCGGCCGCAGCGCGTCTCCACCACCGGGAAACGGTCGCCACTGTCCCTGGGCGACAGGATCGAGAGGAAGCAGGCCCGCTGACTGTCGTGGACCGTCTTCGTGACCACGGTGTGGCTCAGCGGTTCTTGGTCCTCGCGGGTGAAATGTGTGTCGGTTTTCGCGGTGAGGGGAGAGCCACTCGAGCCCGTGGATGCAAGCACCAGTTGTAGCGAAGCCCCCGGGCGATGTACCACTGCCCGGTCTTCCTGCAGGTCTAAAAGTCCGCCGGTATCTCCGCCGGCGTTCAGGTGCATAAGCCAGGAAAAGTCATGCTCGCCTTCGGCAGCCACCGCGCGGTCGAACACCACTGCATCCTCGCCTGCGACGAAGGTCAGGGCCCGCTCGAACTGGGTGTCGTGATGGGAACAGGCGACCCTTACAGCGCTCACGTTGCGGTCGAACAGAGCGTCTCTCGTCTCGACATCGACGCCGATGGACAGCACGGCGCCGAGAGCGGTCTTGATGGGTGGCCCCTGTCCGTCCACGAGCACCAGATTGTGGCTCTCGCCCTTGCGGGTCACGTGTCTTCGCTGCCATCCCCCGTAACCCGTGTCCATTACCAGCGTTTCGTCTCCCTTGCAGAGCGTGAGGCTTGTGCCATCGGGTTGCTCGAAAACGCCCCCTGCAAGACGGGCCTTGGAGCGCTCGCCCCTGAGACTCAGGTAAACCGCTGACGAGTCCCAGCCGCTGCGGATGAACACATCCCCGCAGGCTTCCAGCAATCCGCTTGGGTGCCAGGACGGCGGCACGGCCGGCCTGGTGATGTCATACCACGACAGAGCCTCGGGGAGTTGGTCATTGGGCACCGCACGGGCGAACCCGGGGCCCTGCGCATCCCAGCGGTACAGGCCGGAATCCGCCGTTGCCGCGGTCATCGCGTAACTGATGGAGGGGGTAACGGTGGAGCTGTCCAGATTCGGCCTCAGGCCGTTGGGCATGCGGATCCGCACGCTCCACTCGCACGCAAGCAGTCCCTGGTCATCCAGGATGGTCTCCCCCGTGGCGATGCGGTCAGCAATCAGGAACGCGAGATAGAGCTTGGCCGCTTCGAAGTGTCGGCCGGGGCCCTCCGCATAGGAGCCGTCGCGGCAGACCTGTCGCTGCAGGGCCTTGGGGATCTCGCTGCGCGCCCTGCGGTACCAGGCTGCTGGGCCGGGATCATTGCCCGGAGGATCGAAGTCCCGGATGGCCAGGGCGCAGATCCCGAGCGCCGAGAACTGGCGGATCGCGCGGGTATCCCCGCCGGGGCTGGGCCAGACGTACTGTGAAGTGTACAGCTCGCGGCCCAGGTCGTACAGCAGGAGCCGGGTCTTGGTCTCCAGCATCTGATTCCCGCGCAAGTAGTTGGCCATGAGATCATACGCGACGGCGTATGACGCGGTAGCCTCCACGATCTCATCGAGCCCGCGCCACTTGCCCCCGCGGGAAGGCGGCCGGACCTTGGCCAGGAGTGCTTCGGCATTCTCCGCATAGCGCCGCTCGCGTGTGAGGGTGAACAGGAAGGCCAGGGCTTTCGCCCGATGGGCACGCTCGGTGTGTGTGAGCTGGCTCTCATCCGGCAGCGGGCTTGCGCACCAGGCCTCCAGGCGCTTGAGCCATTCGCGGTATGGACGCTCGCGAAGACGGTCGCGGATCGTGTCGAGTTGCTGGCGCTCGAAAAGCAGAGAGGGGTGCTTCTCAGGGGGCAGGCCGGCCTTGGTCACACCGATACCAAGGCCCATGACCATCATCCCGACACCGAAGACAAGCAGGCTCACGCCGAAAACGATGGTTCGCTTCCGGATGGCCGGTGGCTTTCGGTCTGCCCCCCTGGGATGATCCAGCGGCATGGTCTGTGCCCCGGACGAGGCCGACCTCCTGGCGAATGTGGTTCCAGGACTGTCGCTGCGGTCAGGCTGCATAGTGGGCGACGAAGTTGCGATTGTGAAACGGCAGCGGCATCAGGCTCCGCGGAACGCGAGCATGTCTCGCTTGAACTCGTCGAACAGGTACCGAGCATCGTGGGGGCCCGGACCGGCTTCGGGATGATATTGCACCGAGAAAACCGGCAAGTCCCTATGCCTCATCCCCTCGATGGTCTGGTCATTGAGGTTCACGTGGGTCTGCTCCATACCCGTGCCCTGCAGAGAGTCAAAGTCCACAGAGAACCCGTGGTTCTGGGTGGTGATTTCCACCTGCCCTGTGCGCAGGTTCTTGACGGGGTGGTTGACGCCGCGGTGGCCAAACTTCAGCTTGTAAGTGCGGCCGCCGAGAGCCAGCGCGATCAGCTGCTGGCCGAAGCAGATCCCGAAGATCGGGACTCTGCCGATGAGATTTGCGATGGTATCGATGGCATAAGTGACGGCGTCCGGGTCCCCCGGGCCATTGGAGATGACCACGCCGTCGGGCTCCAGTTCCATGATCTCGTCGGCCTGTGTCTGCGCCGGGACCACGATGACCTGGCAACCCATCTGGTGCACAAGGCGCAGGATATTCTGCTTCACACCCAGGTCCACGACGACGGCACGCAGCACCTGCTCCCGGGGCTTCCACATGCTTGGCATCCCGGTTGCCAAGCCCAGCGACAACTGCCTCGGATCATCGCCCGAAAAGTCCACGTAGCCCGACTCGCCCCACTCGCGGATGCGATCACAGGTGACGTCTTTCGCCAGATCGACAGCCACGATCGATGGGGAAGCCTTGGCCTTCTCCACCAGGCTCTCTGCATCGAGATCGGTGGTGGAGATCACACCCTTCTTCGCCCCGTATGTCCGCAGGTGGCGGGTGAGCATCCGGGTATCGATGCCCTCGATGCCGATGATCCCATTGGCGCCCAGATAGTCACTGAGCGTTCGCTTGCTCCGCCAGTTGCTGGGAACCTCACAAAGCTCGCGGACGATGAAACCCTCGACCCAGGGCCGCCAGGATTCCACGTCCTCGTCATTGATCCCGTAGTTGCCGATCTGGGTGTAGGTCATGCACGGGATCTGTCCCCGGTACGAGGGATCCGTGAGGACCTCCTGGTAACCGGTCATTCCCGTGTTGAAGACCACTTCTCCGAAGTTCTCGCCCTCTGCGCCGAATGACCAGCCTTCAAAGACCAGACCGTCCTCCAGCGCGAGCATGGCCTTGCTGCCCAAGTCGCTCTCCCCTTCTGTTCCCCAGCCACACCGTAATGCCCCAGACCTGAAGGAAAACTCAGGAAATCCCAAGCTTTCTCCTAACATCCCCTGCCACGGTACGGAAGGAATTATACTCGTGGCTGTTTGACGAAGCAAGGAGCTGTTAGTCCCCGGACGGCTCTGGACAGACCACGTACTCCCTCATTCGCCACCGTCCTCCCACGATCGTGCCCCAGGCTCTCCCCCGCAGCTGGGCCCCTGCGAAGGGCGTGTTGCGGCCCTTCGACTGGAACTGCGCCGGGTCAACAATCCAGCGATGCTCCGGGTCAATGAGAGTGATATCCGCGGGTGCGCCCGCGACCAGGAACCCCGGGCCCCGTGCGGCGCCTGGCCAGAGCACCCAGGCCGGGTTGCAGGTCATGAGCGCGAGGCACTCCGCCGGGGTCATCAGGCCGGTATGCACGAGCTCGCTGAAAGTCACTCCCAGCGACGTCTCCAGCCCCACCACGCCGAAGGGCGCGTCCACGAGTCCCGCCGCCTTCTCTTCAGGCGTATGTGGCGCGTGATCGGTGGCGATCACGCCGATCAGCCCGTCCAGCAGTGCAGCGCGTACCGCCAGTCGGTCCTCCTCGGCTCTCAGCGGCGGATTCATTTTGGCATTTGCCCCATGTGTGCGGACCGCGTCCTCGGTCAGCGCGAAGTAGTGGGGCGCGGTCTCCAGGGTCAGCGACGGCCATACTCTGGCCTGCCGAATCTGCCGGGCCGCCTCCAGAAGAACCCGTGAACTTGCGTGGGCCACGTGGAACCGCGGCCTGGTGCCCGGACAGCAGGCCTGGGCGGCGTGCTCCCAAGCCAGCAGGCTCTCGCTCTCCGAGCGGCTATCCTGCCCCGTTACCCCGAGCGCATTGCTTGCCGCGCCCAGGTTCATGACGCCGCCCCGGGTGAATCTGCGGTCCTCACAGTGGGCAATCAGAGTTGCATCTCCGGCGCCGGCCGCCCTGAGCGCCCTTTGCATGCCCTCCAGTTCCTGCACCGGAAATGCATCGTCCGTAAGAGCGACGCAACCCGCGTCCCGCATGCTCCGGGCGTCCACGAACTCCGCATTGAGGTTGTCCGTGCTAATCGCGCCGATGATCTCGACCCGGCAGAAAGCCTCCTCGCCAATGCGCGACGCAAGTTCCGCGACCCGTTCCGGACGGTCCACGGGCGGCAAGGTGTTGGGCATGCAGGCAACGGTGGTGAAGCCTCCGGCCACCGCCGCTCGGGTGCCGCTGGTGATGGTTTCTTTGTGCTCCTGGCCGGGCGTGCGCAGGTGGACGTGGATATCCACAAGGCCCGGTGCGATGAGCAGCCTCGGCACAGGCACCGTTTCCCAGTCTGCCGGCCACGGCTCAGGGCCGATGCTTGCCAGAATGCCGGCGTGCACCCAGACATCGGCCTGTTCCATCCGGCCGGATGCGGGGTCAACAACGGTGCCGCCTTTGAGCACGAATTCTCCGCTCATGCTTGTTGCTCGCGTTGGTCCTCCATTCGGACACGCAAAACAGGCCTCCCCCCGGGAGGCCTGTTGCGGTTGCGCTGAGTTCAGGTTCGGCCTCTCACTATCCGCCGGAGATCTGGACGCGCCCCACAAAATACGTGCCACCCGAATTGCCGGTGAACACGATGCCAAGGAGCTTCGCGCCTTCCGTGAGCCCCGGGCCTTTCATGTCTGAGAACTTGACTGTCGCCTCGCTCCAGCCGCCTTCTGTCTTCAGCGACTTGACGGCAAATGCGCCGGTGTCAACCTGGCCCTTATCGGTGATGAGGAGCATTCGCACGGAGGTGAGCTGCTTTGCGGGGCGCGATGGTCCGAAGCCGCCAAAGCCACCGGGCGTCCCCCCCATTCCCGGCATTCCACCGGGAGACATCCCCGGCATCATTCCAGGCATGCCACCCGGAGCCATACCGGGCATCATTCCCGGCTCGCCGGGCATACCCCCCGGCATTCCGGGTATCCCGGGCATTCCGCCGGGCATTCCAGGCATCCCACCCGGCATTCCAGGCATCCCAGGCATTCCACCGGGCATCTCACCGGGCATAGCCCCCGGCATTCCGGGCATTCCACCGGGCATCCCGGGAACCGTGGCAGCCGGAGCGGCTGCAGGCGGAGGTCCGCCGGGGCCGCCGATCTCGTGGGGCTGCGGACGGCGCGCGGGCGCCTGCCCGCCGCCTTCAGGCAGGCCAGGCAACTGGGCGAAGTACTCGGGAAGATTGTCGTCTGGAGCCGCGCCTACTCCCGGCATTCCCGGCATCCCACCGGGCATTCCCGGCATCCCGCCCGGCATTCCAGGCATCCCGCCCGGCATTCCAGGCATCCCGCCCGGCATTCCAGGCATCCCGCCCGGCATTCCAGGCATCCCAGGTGCCGGGCCTTCCATTCCGGGCATCCCAGGCATCCCACCGGGCATTCCCGGCATCCCAGGTGCCGGGCCTTCCATTCCGGGCATCCCAGGCATCCCAGGCATGCCGCCCATGCCCGGCATGTCCATGCCCGGCATCCCGCCGCCGCGCCGTCCCCGGCGACCCGTTCTGCCGGATCGCCCGCGACGGGTCTGCTGGAAAGAGGTCCTGCCAAGCTGGACATACGCCGTGATCTGGCTGGTCCGGGCATTTTTCACATACGGAGTGAGGTCCACGGGCTTTTCCAGCGTAAGCCGCCCGCCTTCCTGCAGGCCGTAAGTCTCGACCTGCAGCGTGTTCCCATTCTGATACTTGGGATTGTTGCCCAGGGTCAGTTTACCGTTGCCCCAGGGGGTCATCTGCGCCTCCGTGGCCTTGCCCTCGAAAACCACAACCGTCGCGGCTTGGGCCACGCCGGCCGCAAGGGCCAGGAACACGGTGAGTGTCATCGCGATGATCGCGCTCTTGGTCGCCATACTGCCTCTCACCCTCTTGCCGGTGTGAGCGAATCTGCATCCCGGCGAGATACCCTTCGACGGCCGTAAGGATCATTCCTTCCGGTCGCGGGGCTGAGCCTCATTGCAGGAACTCGACAGCAACGGCGTTTTGAACGAGTAATCCTTTAGACGTTAAACGTAAGACCCCGTGTTCGTCAACCAGAAGTCTTTCTTTGACGAGCCGATCAATGACGTCCGCGTACCGTTGACGCGGGTCGATGCCATATCTGCAAGCCAGTTCGGGGGGCCTGATGCCCTCCGTCAGCCGCAGGCCCAGCATCATCGCCTCGCCCAACGCCTCCTCGGGGCCAAGCCTCTCCGCCTCGCGCACAAGTTCCTCGCCAGCCAGAGCCAGCCGTGTGTACTCGCGCGAATCAGCCACGTTCCGGCTGCGCACACCGGCCCGATAGCTCCATGCGCCGGCGCCGATGCCAATGTACTCGCCGTTGTGCCAGTAGTTGAGATTGTGCCGGGATTCGCGCCCTGGCCGCGCGTAGTTGGAAATCTCGTAGCGGCGGTATCCTGCACGCCTGAGCCGGCGCACCGTCCAATCCAGCCAGTGCGCGCTGCCGGAGCCGCGGGGCCGGGGGAGTTCGCCACGCTCCACTTTCTCCCTCAGGGGGGTGCCCTCCTCGAGAGACAACCCGTAGGCGGAAATGTGGTCGGGCTCCAGGGCAATGGCCCCCTCGAGGGTCTCCTGCCAGTGCTCCAGCTTTTGCCCCGGCAGTCCGCGGATGAGGTCGAGGGACAGGTTCTCGAAGCCGGCCGCACGCGCCGAAGCCACTGCCTGCTCGGCTTGGGCCGCATCATGCGCCCTGCCAAGGAGCGTCAGTTCCGGGTCGCGCAGCGACTGCACCCCGAGACTCAGCCGGTTGAAGCCCGCCTCGCGCAACGCCCTCAAGGACGCCTCGGTCACCGTTCCCGGGTTTGCTTCGAGGGTGATCTCCGCGCTGGGTCCGACCACGAAGCGGGCAGTGACGGCCTGCAGAACCCGGGCGAGGTCGCAAGGCGCGAAAACCGTTGGCGTTCCCCCTCCGAAGTACACGGTGGCTGCACCCAGGGGTGGTGTGCGCTCGATTTCGGCCACAAGCGCGTCCACGTAGGCGCTCTGCTCAGCAGGGGTGCCCGGGCGCGAGTTGAAATCGCAGTAAAGGCACTTACTGCGGCAGAATGCGAAGTGGACGTAGATGCCGGGGCCGCTCATTCAGACCGGTCCCGCAGCGGGCGCTCTCTCGGCCGCTCCCGGCAGCCACCAGTGCGGGTCGAGGTCGGGGAAGGGCCGGTCGCGGTCGCAGATTGCTGCGAACTGCTTTTCCTGCTCGGGGCTGAGAGACGCGCCGGCGGCCACTTCGCGGGCAAGACGCGCCACGAAACGATAGTCATCATAGTGGTGACGGACACGTGCGGATGCATAGTCGTGGGCCGACCAGGTGCTGATGAGGAACTGCCAGTCAGATGCCTGCAGCAGCAGCAGTTCGCGCCCGGCCTGCTGGACAAGCGCGCGCACCCTGGAATCCCTGTTGTCTGCGAGATAAGCCGCCAGCCCCTTGTAGTCCTTCTCCGCATCGTAGACAAGATGCCAGGTCCAGGCGGTCTCGGCGTTGAGCCAGACCGCATGTCCACCGCCCGCTCCCCACGAGCCTTCGGGAAGGGTAATTGCGCGGTCCGGCGAGTGGTTCGTGATGTACTCGGAGGCCTTCATCACCGCAATGTCCGGGTCCTGGTTCATCCACCGGAGTGTCTTGGTGAGCCATGCCGGGCCTTCGAACCACCAGTGGCCGAACAGTTCGGCGTCGAAGGGCGCGCAGACCACAGGCATGCCGCCCTCCCAGGGCGCCGACTGGAGCTTGCTTTTCACGAGCCAAAGGAAATGCCCCGCATGTTCGCGTACGCGTGCATCTGCCTGATGCGGTTCGTACGGTTGCTTGGTACCCAGGTCGTTGAGATCGTCGGTTACCCGCCAGTAGCGAAGCTGGTGGGGCATGTGTTTCTTGTGGAACTCGAGGTACCAGAAATCGCCAGGGTATCCCTGCCAGGCGCTCCAGACCTGCCGGCTGGTGTCCGGATCGCGCACGAGGATGGACACTGGAGAATGGTCTTCGAAACGGTCGCCAACGAAATACGGGCGGTATGGGGTCTTCGGGCCGTCGTAAGGCGATGCGTCGCGTAGATGCCGGATAGCCTCCCAGGGCTTGCCTGTGATATCGCCGCGACGGACCGCCACGGGCAGGGGCTGTCCGCCGCCGAGCATGTGGGTATCCACGATGAAATACGAGAACCCGCTGTTACCCACGAGCTCCTCTATCCCCGCGCGCTCCATCGGTAACTCCGGGTGTCCATCCTGAAGATACCCAAGTTCCGGCGGCGGCCCCCAAAGAGCGTGGGGGCGGTATGCGCATTCGGGCAGCCAGATCCCCCGCGGGCGCTCGCCGAAATGCCGCTGGTAGTTGGAGACGGCCTGCATAATCTGGGCCTGTATGCTCACATCCTCATGCAGGAGCGGGAAGTAGCCGTGGGTGGCGCCGCAGGTCATCAACTCAATCTGGCCGATCTGCTGCATACGGCGAAATGCCCCAACAAGGTCGCGATTGTAGCCCTCCACGAAGGCCCGCAGGATTGCCTCGTAACGGTTCCGCCAGGTTTCTCGCGCCAAGAACGCCAGATGTCCGTCCCCCCACTGATCCCGGAAAAGTGCCTCGTCCTCCTCGGCCCCCGCAATCTTCGCGCGCAGGTAGTCCACGAACCAGATCTTGAACCGCTCGTCGGAGAGCTGTTCCACGGTGATAGGACTGAGACTCACGGTTATGTTGGCCTTGATGCCCTCGTGCTCAAGCTCCTCGAGGCACCAAAGCAGTGGGATGTATGTCTCCGCCGCGGCCTCATACAGCATGACGCTTCCGTGCGGATCGGTGCTGTGCCCGAGCACGTACGGAATGTGGCCATGCAGGACCATCACGAATGCGCCAGCGGGATTACTCATTGGTGGATGCGCCGCCTCCCGTGCCGGTTGCTGCGTTAGTTCGTCTGCGTTTCACTGACAACCTGCCGGCGGGTTTCGGCCAGGAAACCGTCCAGCTCAGACAACACCAGCAGGCACTTGATCATCAGGCCCGATGCCCAGCCGTGGGGAGCAGCCCAGTACGGGTATTCGGGCCGCGTTCCGATGAGTTCAGGCAGCAGTCCAGTGGGAGTCGTGTGCGCCAGGCAGAAGTCGATGTAGCCCACCGCACGGTGACGGAGGGCTGTGGCATGGTCGGGGTCTTCCGCCGCCCACGCCAGGGCAACCTGAAGATTCACCAGTGCGAACCAAAGTGTGTTCACACAGCCTATGACGCCGCCGAGATACCCGTCTCCTTCATAGCGCCGGATCCCAACGCCGCCGCCCTCCATCTTGTAGGCCAGTCGCTCTTCAATGGTATTCAGGTTGGTCTCTATGAGTCTGCGCTCATCCGGGTCCCGGGGCGAGATCATGCCGAAGGGCTCGGACAAGCCAAGGGTTGACGAGTCCACCACCAGATCGGGGCTGTCATCGCCGAGAATCCCCCGGGCAAAGTAGTCCCCATTGTGCAGGCTCAGCGTGGCCCGCTTGATGCGGGCGCTCGTGCCGTCCCACTCATCGGCGATTTCGGTCTCGCCCATATGGCGTGCAACCTCGGCGGACGCCTTCAGGGCGGCGTGAATCGCCGCATTTGTGTAGGCAAAGGTTCCGCAGAACGTCTCCCACAGGTCGCAGGCGAAACTGTGCCAGCCGCGTTCATCCACCATTTCCGCCAGTGCTTGCGCGCCACGGCGAATGCTGGGCCAGCGGTTCTCAAGTGTGGCCGCGCCGCCGGGAGTTGACTGAACCTCACAAAGAGCAATGAGCGCCGCGGCGGTCTGATCTACCTGCAGAAAATCCTCACGAAGCGCCCAGGAAGAGGCGAGCTGGTTGTCGGCCCAGTAACGCTGGCCCCACTGGCCCGAGGGGAGCTGCGCGCGCATATACCAGTCGCACAGGCCGCACAGGCTTTCATTGTGTCCCGCGAGGCGCAGTGCCTCCGCTGCCTCGGTTGCGTCGCGCGGCCAGCAGTACCCATAACCGCCGCACAGTTCGTACGAAGGGTCGAACTCGGGCGCCGCGATGATCGCCGATGTGCGCAGGTCCTGCAACATGCGGATGGACAGCAGCGCGCGGTCGTACGCCTGCGCGAAGCGGGGCGCGACTATCGGACGCTTGCCGGATTCCAGCCACTGCCGATCCTCGTCCACCGTCTTCGCCAGAAGCGTCGCTGAGCCGGTTGCGGCAAGGTCCTTTACCCGATGTATGGCCTCGTGGCGGTCGTGGGCCCCGGTGATGATAATGTCGAACTCACTCACCTCGCCGGGCTCCAGCGCCACATGCCAGCCCAGGGCGAAGTCCACCTGGCCGATGTCCTCCGCCTGGCCGTTGAGATGCCCGTCGTACAGGTCACTCTTGGCGCTCCGGGGTCCTTCGTCAATGGACTTGCCGCAACGCCAGACATCGGGCCTGCGCCCACCCACAGCCAAAGCGATGTCCCGGAAATACTGGACCATCACGCCGTCGGGCGCGGAGTAGCTCACAGACTGCTTGCCCGTGACTTCGTGGATGCGCAGCTCGAAGTACTTGAGCAGCATGCCCCGAAAGCCCCTGTCTGCGGGGGCCGCGATGCGGACCCGGCGCACCAGCGCATGGGTATCCGGCGGGCAGAAGTCGGTAAACACGATGCGCAACTGTTCGCGCTCCAGACGCAGTTCGGTGTGCAGTACTCGCGCCTGGTCCTCGTACCACTGGTGCCGGCTGAACTGGGGGTCGAAGGTCCACAGGAATGTGCCGTGCCCCGGCTCGCCCACGTAGAGGGCGCTCAGCAGTTGGCGCACATTCTGCGCGAAATCAATGCGCGGATAAAAGAACGTCATTATCTCGCCCGCGGCGCCGAGGGTGGCCAGCACGCGGCCGTTGCCAACGGCGGCGGTGGGAAGAAATACGCCCATCTTGTCGCAAACCTCGCATGGAGGATGTGTGCACGGTCAGGATTTCGGTCCGCCCAGGCCAAGCTCAAGCCAGATGCGCAGCAATTCGGCTACACTCCAGGCCTGCGCAGGGCAACCTCGGGGAGTGTGGGGTGGGTCGCCGTCGAAAATCTCCGACACAGAACCCAGCCCGGCTTCCCGCAAGTGATTCACCAGCGGGCGGATCAGTTCGCCAACCCATTGCCTCGCCTGCTCTGAGCGCCCGGCGTGGGTGAAGTACGCACTGAGGAAGGCACCCAGCGGCCAGGTCCAGACGGTGCCCTGGTGATACGCGCCGTCACGTGACCACGGGTCGCCCTCGCACTTGCCCCGGTAGCGGTCATCACTAGGCGCGAGGGTGCGCAGGCCGTAGGGCGTGAGAAGCTGCTCGGTGACCACCTTGAGCACAGAGCGTTCCTGGGCCACGGAGAGCATGGTATACGGGAGGCTGAGGGCGATGACCTGGTTCGGCCGCAGGGAGGCGTCGATCTCGGTATCCCGCACCACATCGGCGAGATAGCCGCGATCTTCCAGCCAGAAGCACGCCAGGAAGGCCTCCTTCGCCCGCCTGCACAGCCGCGCATACGGCCGCGCATCCCGATCCAGCTTTCGGGCGAAATACTCGGCTGTGCGCAGGGCCGAATACCACAGGGCGTTGACCTCGACGGCTTTGCCGTGGCGCGGTGTGACCACCCAGTCGCCCACCTTGGCATCCATCCAGGTGAGCTGAGTGGTTTCATCCCCCGCAGTCAGGAGGGCATCGTCCGTCATGCGAATGCCGAAATGCGTGCCCTCAATGTGGGCCGCCAGAGACTGGCGCATCCGGGCGAAGAGCACCTCGCGAAACAGATCAAGATCGCAGGTGGCCTCGTAGTACCGCTTGGCTGCCGCGAAGAACCACAAGGTGGCGTCCACTGTGTTGTATGCGGCTCCGATGCCCTGGTCGGGGAAAAGATTGGGCACCAGACCATCCTGCATACTCTCGGCGCACGCGATAAGGACCTGTCGGGCATCCTCATGCCGCCCGGTGGCAAGGAGCAGACCAGGCAGGGCAATCAGCGTATCTCGGCCCCAGTCCGTAAACCACGGGTACCCGGCGATCACGCTCTTTGCCGGAGCCCCATTCACTTCGCGGTCCACGATAAACTGGTCAGCGGCCAGGAAGAGCCGTCGCGCCACGGGGTCATCCGCGGGGGCCGGACGAACCACGGCTTCGCGTCGCGCTCGCTCTGAAGCGGCGATCTCGTCAAAGGTCAGCTCCAACGGCTGATCCACACATGCCACCAGCGCGCAGGTCTGCCCAGGGCAGAGGGGCCACTCAAGTTCGACGGGACAGTAGAGATCCTCCTGGAAGTCCAGGCCGCGCTCGGCTTCCAAGGGGTAGGTGAGATTGTAATACCATTCCGCGCAATGGCTGACGCGTCCGTCGCCCGCCTGGAGAAAGACCGGCGGACCGCCGTTGATGGAAATGCGCGCGCCTCCCGGGAGCTCCTGGAACTCTGGAGAGATGTCCACCCGCGAATGGGCGAGATGGTGATGGTCGCGCCAGGAGGCCAGCAGTCGACCCTCTATGCGGATCGGGCAGGGGCTCTCGACACAGTGGTATGCGACGGCCACCGCATTGCGCCCGTGGGGCATGATGAGGTGCTTCTCAATGATCGTGCCCTGCATCTCGTAAGTCCAGATGGGCCACGGGTCCAGTCGGAAGGTTCGCAGGTAGTGATAGCCCTCGGGATGGACCACGTCGCCGTATAGATTGCAGGACAGAGCATGCCGCGAGCCGTCGATGTAGATGACATCCTCCAGCTTGTTCAGCAACATCCTGCGGTCCACAGGCGGCCGCACTGCGGCGCACAGAATGCCGTGGTAACGCCGGGCATTCGCACCCGAGACGGTGCCCATGGCGTAGCCGCCCAAACCGTTGGTCTCGAGCCACTCCAGGTGCAGGCCGTCTCGCCAGTTGCCCAACGTGGATGCGTCAATCTCCACCATTTTCATCTTCGCTCACCGCTATCGTGGGGCGTAGTCAACTCTCCACATCCCGCGAGAGGAACCGGTCCGCGGCAAGGATCGCGGCGATGGTTTTGGCATCATGGATGCGCCCGTCGAGACACATGGCCACCGCCTCGTCCCAATCCACGTCCTCACAGCAGATGAACTCATCCTCGTCCGCTTCGCCCTCAGACGACGCAAGGTCGGTTGCGAGAAATGTGTACAGCTTCTCTTCGGTGAACCCGGGCGTGGTGAAAAAGGTGATGAGGGGCCGCAACTGCCCCGCGCGCAGCCGGGTCTCTTCGGCCAGTTCGCGCCGGGCACAGACCACAGGTTCTTCATCAGGCTCCAGGGTCCCCGCGGGGATCTCCAGAAGGACCTCGCCGGCCGCATGTCGCCATTGCCGGACGAGGACCACTCTCGGCCCCGGCAAGACCGGAACTATAGCCACGGCTCCCGGGTGCTCCACCACTTCCCGCCGGGCATCCCGACCATCCGGCAGACGGACCTGGTCCACCCGGACTTTCACCAACTTTCCCTCAAAGGCTCGTTCCGACGTCACCACGTGCTCTCGGGAGTCCATGGGCACGCTTCTCCAATGCCCGTCCAGCGGCAATGTGCCACCGAACTATTTCAGGTGTGTTAGCAAAAGGCTAGACGATCGTGGGAAGGCCCTGTGCTGCAACGAAAGAGCCCTGCTTCCACTTTGCCGGAAGCAACAGCACCCGTCCGTTGGCCCCATCCGGGGGGTGCCAGGGCAAGTATACATGAAACGCCTCCCGGTCTGAAGGATAACGCGTCGTCTTGCGGGAACTGTTCCTCCAGCCGCCGGCTCATCGGCGCGATACTTGAGACCGGCAGGCGGAGGCAGACCGTGACCCCCACAGCCCTGGACTTCTTCGACTGCAATGCCCGGATCGGGCGCCCCACTGTGTTCCGCGAAGGGCAGATCACCACCACGGACCAACTCCTCGCGGAAATGGACTACGCCGGGATCGGCCGGGCGCTGGTCTATCACACGCTGGCGGCGGAGTGGTCGCCGAAAGATGGCAACGAGGTGCTGCTGGAGGAACTGGTGGGCCAGAACCGGCTCTACCCGTGTTTCGTGGCACTGCCCCCTGCAACGGGTGAAATGCCTGACCCGGACGGGTTCGCGCGGATGGTGCGGGAAGCCCACGGCGCAGTGCGGCTGTTCCCGCAGGACCACACCTTCAGCCTGCTGGACTGGTGCGCCGGCGCGCTGCTGGAGGCCCTGGCTGCCCATAGCGTCCCGGTGCTGGTGCACATTGGCCAGACCAGTTGGGGCGAGCTGGCGGCCGTCCTGAGCGCCCATCCGGACCTGCCCCTGATCCTTCTCGGCCCTTACTACCGCGTGGACCGTTACCTTTACCCCCTCTGGGAGCGCCACGACAACCTGTTCGTGGAAAGCACCACCTACCAGACCTTCCGCGGGATCGAATCAGTCTGCGCACGTTTCGGCGCGTCGAGGCTGGTCTTCGGCACCAACTTGCCCGAACTGGAGACCGGCGGGGCAATGGCGCCTATCTTGTATGCCGACATCCCCCCGCAGGATCGCTCCGCCATCGCTTCCGGCAATCTCATGCGCCTGCTGGGCATCGCGCAGTGAAATCCCTGGCCGCGAGAGCGGCGGTGAAACCTATGGACTTCCAGAATGACTGGCGTATGGGTGTGGTCTACCAGAACGAAATCATCATCGATGCCCACGGGCACATGGGCCCCTGGCTGGACTTCAACGTGCCCGAGCAGGGCAGCCCCGATGCCATGGTGCGTACCATGGACCAGTGCGGCATCCGTACAACGGTGATCAGCCCTCACCTGTGCATCGGTCCCGACTACCGCCTGGGCAACCGTCACGCCTATGAGGCGGCGGCGCGATTCCCGGGCAGACTGGTGCCCTTCGTCACCGTGAACCCCAATTACGGGGCAGCGGAGATCCAGCAGGAGATTGAGTACTGGGAGGCAAACGGGGGCATCCAGGCCTTCAAGCTACACCCCTCTCTGCACCAGTACAAGGCTTCCGGGAAGGACTACTTTCCGGTCTACGAGTACGCGCAGGCCTATGGCTTGCCGATCTTGTCCCACTCCTGGGCCGGGGACCCCCTTGGTGGCGCAAGCACTCTGGGTGGCCTCGCGGCACAGTTCCCGGCGGCCGGGTTCATCATCGGCCATGCGGCCTCAAGCTGGCAGGTGCTGGACGAGGCCGAAAAGGAAGCTCACAGACACCCCAACGTGTATCTCGACCTGACCGGATCCCGGCTGATCCGCGGCCTGATCGAGGACATGGTCAAGCGCGTGGGAGCCGACCGCGTGCTCTTTGGCACCGACAACCCCTTCATCGACCCGCGCCCCGGCCTTGGGCGAGTGCTCGCAGCCCGGCTCACCGACGACGACAAGCGCAAGATCCTGGGGCTGAACGCAAAGCGCCTGTTCAGGTTGTAGGGGACCAATTCGCCGGAAGGAGCCTTCATGACCGGCCCGAATAACCTGCGCTCGGCACCGGCAATGATCATCGGCGCGCTTGTGTTGGCCACCGTGGCATCCGCAGGCCCGGCGCGCTACCCCCTCGACACGGGCTTCGCAACCGTGGATACCACTCGCGGACTGGCCGGTGTCACGGTGACGGCCAACGGGGTCACTTTCCAGCCCTTCTACGGCGCGGCGGTCCTTGGCAGAGGAGGGCGTCGCGACCCGTCCATCCGCATGACCCTGCGCGTTGAGAGAGACGGGACTACCCTCCGTTTGCACCTGTCCTGTGACCACCCGGATGCCCGGGGAATCCACCCGGGAAGCGTGCGCGGGCTGGGAGAATGGCGACGCCTGGACCTGTCCCGGCAGGCCGAGAACTACGGGCAGACGTGGTGGCCGAAGACCATCTACAGCGTGCAGGGCGACCTGTGGTTCACCGCTCACTGGGTGTTGGAGGAGAGCGACGCCACCTCCTGGCGCGCACTCAGCCAAGAGAACCACGGAACCCGGCCCTTCCCAGCCACACACCAGGTGGACTATGCGCCGGATACCGCCGGGGCCTACCTCCCGGTTCACGAGGTCCTGGAACTGCGGGTCTCGCGGGACCTGTGGGATGTGGTCCCGTTCCCGACACAGCCGCCGAGCGAGTACGCCTGCGATCTGGCCGCCAGCGTGCAGCTTGACCTGTGGGGTGGCCGGGCTGCGGGTGAACTGGAGCATCTCCTGAAAGTCCTGGGAACTGCCGGGCAGCCTCACCTGCGGTTTCTGTCGATCCTGCAAAACTGGCAGACCGGCGGCTTTGACTCCCTGCTGCCCGATTCCGTCTGGATGCCCGACTATCCGCCGAACATCGGTGTGGGCACGGTGGAGGAACTGCGCTCCTTGTGCAACCTCGGCAAGTCCCTGGGCCGCTTCGGCTTCCGCACCAACTACCGCATTCTGCGCCGCAATTCGCCCAGCTTCAACAAAGGGATCGCGCATTTCGCGGTAAATGCGGAGGGCAAGGAACTCGACTTCATGAGCCCCGGTGACTGGCCCGCGGTTGCCGGACGGCAGGAGAGAGAAATCGCGGAATTGTGGCAGCCCAACGCCAGTTTCACCGACCAGCTCACATCAGGTGCATTCCCCACCGCCTGGCATGACTTCGACGCCGAACGGGGCAGCCGGTCACTGCGCTCGACACTCGGGCGGCAGCGGTCCCTGGCCCGGCTCATCAAGGACATGCACGAAGGCCCCCTGGGCTCGGAGACGCTCATGGACCAGGAGCTCCTCGGGTTCTATGTGGATACGGGGGACTTCGGCATCGGCAATGGGCACAACCGGTTCTTCAGCCCCGAGTTCAAACTCCGCAGGCTTCAGCACCTATCCATGTTCCACGGGATGGGGCTGATGTATCGGTTCTACGAATTTCCGCCCTTCCCGGCCTTCCACTCGGGCACAACTACTTTCGGCAAGGACCAGGCGCAACTGGACGACTACCGCTGCTGCGAAGTGATGTACGGCAACGGGGCCTATGTCTGCTACCCCTTCGCCAACTGGCGTTACTGGCTGACTGAAACCCTGCTGATCGGCCACTTGCAGCGGCACTACGCATTGCAGCCGGTGAGCCAGGTGCGTTACATGCACGACGGCGTTTGGCGCACGCTGGAGGAGCTGGTCGAGAGCGGCACTATTCCGGTCACTTCCCCTTGGGCGCCGCAGAGCCAGTGCTATGGGCGTGTGCGGGTTGAGTATGAGAACGGGCTGACGGTGGTAGTGAACCGGCTGCCCGAACCGTTGCCGGTAACCGATGCCCGCCCGGACGGTATCACCTTGCCCCAGTACGGGTGGGTTGCCTGGAAACCCGAAGGCAGCTTCGTCGCCTTCAGCGCCGACTGGCCCTGCACCGACCAGCGCGTGGATTACCTGCGCGACGACCCCCTGCAGATCGAGTTCATCGATCCCCGCGGCAATCTGGTGCGCGGGGTGGACAAAATCACCTTCTGGCAGCGCGGCAAGCCCGTTGTGGTCGCCGACCCGGAGGCCAACTGCATCGCGATCAACGGCGAGCAGATGCCCCTGACTCTGCCCGCACCGCCGCCTGTTGACCGGCTGGAGGTGGGCTTTGACAATTCCCTGGAGAACTGGCGGATTGGCGAAGGCATTCTCAACGCGCGCATTGAAAACGGGGCGCTGGTGCTGGATACCGTCTCCGGTGACCCCCAGTTGTACTCTCCCTCGCTCGCGCTGGACGGGGACCGGGTGAAGCGCCTGGAGTTCCGGCTGAAGACTGACGCCGGCGAGCTGGCGCAACTGTACTTCATCACGGAAAGCGCCACGCATTACTCGGAGGACCGGGTCTTCCGAGTGCCGATCATTCCGGACGGGCAGTGGCACGCATATCGCCTGGAAGCAGCCGGCCACCCTGCCTGGCGCGGGCAGAAGGTCATCGGCCTGCGCTTCGACCCGATCCACGGCCCGGCGAAGGCCAAGGTGTCGGTGGACTACCTGCGAGAGTTGGAGTAGCAGACGCCCGCGGACCACTATTGACCGTCCCGCGGGGTTCGCCTATCATCCGCAATGAAAGAGGAAGCCGCCACGGAGTCTGTGACCCCAAGGAGCCCCCAATGGTAAACCTGCGTTTCCGCCAGATCCATCTCGATTTCCACACCAGCGAGGTTATCCCCGGCATCGGCAGTGAGTTCAACGCCGACGAGTTCGCCGACACCCTGAAGGCCGCACATGTGAACTCGGTCACGTGTTTCTCGCGCTGTCACCACGGGATGATCTACCACGATACCGCGAAGTTCCCGGAGCGCAGGCACCCGAATCTCACCTGCAATCTCCTCAAGGAGCAGATCGACGCCTGCCATGCCCGGGACATCCGTGTGCCGATCTACATCACTGTGCAGTGGGACCTGTTCACCGTGAAGCAGCACCCGGAATGGGTGGTCGTAGATGAGAACGGGTGCTTCCCGGGGACCAAGCCCTTCGAGCCCGGGTTCTACCGCCGGCTCTGCCTGAATAGCCCGTACGTGGACGAGGTACTTGAGCCCCAGACACTCGAAGTCTGCGAGACAATGCCGGTGGACGGGATTTTCTTCGATATCGTCTCCGCGACACCGTGCTGCTGCCGGTACTGTATCGAGGGCATGAAGGCCGACGGTCTTGACCCGGCCAATGCCGAGCATCGCGCTCAGTATGCGGATAAGGTCCTGTTCACCTTTCAGCAGCGGCTGTTCGACAGCGTGCGCGCGGTCTGCCCGGATGCCACGGTGTTCTTCAACTCCGGCCACTGCGGCCCCAAGCACCGTAAGATGATCAACGCCTTCACCCACTTGGAATTGGAGTCCCTGCCCAGCGGTGGCTGGGGTTACATGCACTTCCCGCTGGCCCAGCGGTTCGCGCGCGGTCTGCATCGCGACTGCATGGGCATGACCGGCAAGTTCCACACAAGCTGGGGCGATTTCCACTCGTTCAAGAACAAGGCCGCACTGGAATATGAGTGCTTCAACATGTTGGCCCTTGGTGCGAAGTGCTCCATCGGCGACCAACTGCACCCCACCGGGAAGATCTGCCCGGTGACATACGACCTCATCGGCAGCGTCTATTCGCAGGTGGAAGAGAAGGAACCATGGTGTGAGGCCGCCGAGCCCGTTGCAGACGTGGGGGTCATGACCCCCGAAGAGTTCGTCGGAACCGGCGGTCACGGCGGGCTTCCGGCAGCGGCAATCGGCGCAACCCGGATGCTCACGGAGCTGCGCCACCAGTTCGATATTATCGACTCGCAATCGGATTTCTCGAAGTACCGGGTCATTGTAATGCCCGATGAGATCGTGGTGGATGACCAGCTGGGGGCGCGCCTCACCAACTATGTAGTAGATGGCGGCTGCATCCTCGCCAGCTACAAGTCGGGGCTGAACCCCGCCGGAGACGTGTTCAACGTGGGCAAACTCGGGGTCAAGTATGTGGGCGACGCCCCCTTCTGTCCGGATTTCCTGGTGCCGGGCAAGGTGGGGGATGGCCTTGCGGACACCCATTACGTTATGTACCTGCGCGGGCTGGAAGTGGAGATCGCCCAGGGCGTTGAGATTCTCTCCCACGTGGTGCGACCCTACTTCAATCGCACCTGGGAGCACTTCTGCTCCCACCGACATACACCCGCAAAGGGGCCTGCCGAGTACGTGGCCGCAGTGCGCAAGTCCAACTGCATCTACTTCGCGCACCCGGTGTTCACCCAGTACCACAATAACGCGCCGCTGTGGTGCAAGACCATTGTCGCCAACGTGCTGAACATGCTGCTGCCCGACCCGGTGGTCAAAGCAGGCGGTCCCTCCACCGCGCAATTCACTCTGAACGTGCAACATGACGAGAGCCGCCTGGTGCTCCACGCCCTGCACTATATCCCCGAACGTCGCGGCCGCGACTTCGACATCATTGAGGATGTCATCCCGATCTACGACGTGCCCGTCTCTGTGGCCATCGACAAGGAGGTCACCGCGGTCAACCTGGTTCCCCGTGTGGACCAGCTGCAGTTCAAACAGGCGGACGGCCGCGTGGAGTTTGTGATCCCGCGGATCAACGGACATGAAATGGTGGAGATTCGCTGGGCCTAAGGCCGGCACGCCGGGCCGGTGGCTTTTTCCGTGAGCCGGAGCTTGCTGGAGCGGGCTTGCCCCTCCAGCAAGCGCTCTGATCTTTCTTCCGTGAATCCGGACCGTATCGGGTTCCCTGGCTGCCACCCGGAGGCCTTTTCTTGTCCACCCCCCGATCCTGGAACGACCTGTTCACCGACCCGCGTTTCCACTGGACCGAGCCCGACCCCGGCGTGGTTGAGACCGCTCGGCGCTGGCTTTCCGAAGGCCGGCGCAACATCTATGACCTGGGCTGCGGCGCGGGAAGACACATGGCCTACCTGCAATCGCTGGGGTTCGAGCTCTGGGGCAGCGACGTGGCGGAGAACGGTCTCGAAGTCTGCGCCCGCTCTCTCGCCGAAGCGGGCCTCCCTGCGCGGCTGGTCCGGGCTGATATGACCGCCTGCCCCTTCGCCGATGGGGCCTTCGATGCAGGAATCGCCACCAATGTTCTCAACCACAACCCGAGGGCATTGCTGCAGCAGGCCGTCGATGAGATCCGTCGTCTCCTGCGAACCGGGGGCGAGTTCTATCTGACGGTGCTGAACACCTGGGACTGGCGCTACGGGAACGGCCAGGAAGTGGAGCCGAATTCGTTCGTGCTCAAAGACGGGCCGGAGGCCGGGATTCTCCACCACTTTTTCGACGAGAACGGGCTGCGCCATTGGCTCGCCGCATTCGAGATAGCCGAGGTGAGGCGGGACAGGGGTGAACTGAAGCTCAGCACGCGGCCGGATGGAGCTCACGTCATGCGGGACGCCTGGAGTGTGTGGATCAGAAAGCGGTGAAAACCGCAACGGCAGGGGAGACAGCGACATGGCTGAAGTCGTCCGCGAAAACATCGAGTGGGTCAACTTCCGCTGGGACCACGCGCCGGACAGCACCCGCCCGCGCGTGCTGCTCATAGGCGACTCCATCGCCAACGGATACCACGCAACGGTGAGCGCCCGGCTGGAGGGCTTCGCTAACGTGGACTTGATGGCCACCTCCAAGGCTATCAATGACCCGGCGATCCGGCGCGAGACGCAGTACGCCACTGCAGACTACGCACACGCACTCATCCACTTCAACAACGGACTGCACGGCTGGCATCTGTCTGTGGCGGAGTACGCGACGGCGCTCCGCGAGTACCTGACCTTCCTGCGCGCTCTGGTTCCGGAAGCGAAGCTGATCTGGGCTACATCTACGCCGATGACAGTGAACGGGCAGCCGGAGTCACTGTGTCCGGAGATGAACCCGAAGGTGCTGGCGCGCAATGCCGCAGCAGCCCCGATCATGCAGGAGTTCGGGATCGCGGTGAATGACCTGTATGGTCTCGTGGTGGGAAAGGCGGAACTGCGGTCAGGGGACGCGGCACATTTCAGCGCGGCCGGGCGGGAACTGCAGGGCAAACAGGTTGCGGAAGTGATCCGCAGGGCCCTGGGGTAGGTCGGAATGCAGTGTGACGCAGGCCCCGGAGCCGCCTGCCCGGGGCCTGCAATGCTTCCCGGCAGGCACTACAGGGAGTAGACGTCCTCCGCGGGCAGGATGCGGATGTTGTTGCGCCCGAGGATCTCCACCACGGACGGAATCTCTTCCTCGGAGACGCGAAATACCACGACCGCGTTGCCCTCGACGGTGGTGAAGAACGCGTACATATACTCCACGTTCACATTGCCCAGAAGGCTGATGACGCCACCCAGGCCGCCCGGAACGTCGGGAATCTCCACTGCGAGCACGCTGGTCTCGCCCACGGAAAAGCCCCCATCGCGAAGGCAGCGCACTGCAACTTCAGGCGTATCCACGATCATGCGCAGGATCCCGAAGTCGGATGTGTCCGCGATGCACAGGGCGCGGATATTCACGCCGTTCTTGCCCAGTGTCTGGCATACTTCGGCAAGCCGTCCCGACTTGTTCTCCAGGAACACAGACACCTGTTTTGTCAGCCGGTCGTTCACTGGACTCACTCCTCCTTGCGTAGGTCAATGACGCGCTTGGCCTTGCCTTCGCTGCGCGCGATGGTTTTCGGCTCCACGAGCTTGACTTCGACGCCGATGCCTACGGTGGTGCGGATTGCGTGGGCAATGCGCTTTTCCACTTCCTCCAACCGTCGGACGGTGTCGGCGAAGATCTCGCCGGAAACCTCCACCTGCACTTCCAGCACATCGAGATGGCCTTCGCGCCGCACAATCAACTGGTAGTGGGGCTCGGCTTCCTCGATAGACAGCAAGGCATGCTCGATCTGGGATGGGAAGACGTTCACACCCCGGATGATGAGCATGTCGTCGGTGCGTCCCTGCAAACGGCCGATGCGCGGGTGGGTCCGCCCGCAGGGGCAGATATCTCGGTGCAGGCAGGAGATATCCCGGGTGCGGTAACGGATGAGCGGCAGACAGGTCTTGGTGATGCAGGTGATGACCAGTTCGCCGTACTCGCCGTCCGGGAGCACCTCGCCGGTCTCCGGGTTGATGATCTCCGGCACGAAATGGTCGTCAAAAATGTGCAAGCCGCCTTTGTTTGAGCACTCATTGGCCACGCCGGGGCCGATAATCTCGCTCAGGCCGTAGATGTCGTGCGCCGACAGCCCCAGCTTCTCTTCGACGGCCTGGCGAGAGGACTCGCTCCACGGCTCGGCGCCGAAGATGCCGCTTTTGAGCTTGAAGTCTTCAGGCTGCAGGCCCATGTCGGCGGCAACATCCGCGACGGTCAATGCGTAGGAGGGCGTGCAGGCGAGGATCGTGCTGCCAAGATCGCGCATCATCATGATCTGGCGCTCGGTGTTCCCCGAGGACATGGGAATCACCGTGCAGCCCATGCGCTCCCCGCCGTAGTGAAGCCCCAGGCCACCGGTGAACAGGCCGTAACCGTAGGCGACCTGCAATGTGTCATGGGGTGTGCCGCCGCTGCACCCGATCGACCGGGCCATGCACTCGGCCCACAGGTTGATGTCCTCGGCAGTGTAACCGACCACCGTAGGCTTACCCGTGGTTCCGCTGGAGGCGTGCACGCGGACCACTTCACTCAGTGGAGATGCGAACAGACCGTAGGGGTAGTTATCGCGCAGGTCATCTTTGACGGTGAAAGGCAGCAAGGCCAAGTCGTCGATGGACTGGATGTCCTGGGGCTGGACGTCCACATCGCGGAATGCCTGTCGATAGAAAGGCACATTGGCGCTGAGGCGCGCCACGGTCTCCCGCAGGCGATGGGCCTGCAGTTCCCGGCGCTGTTCCAGGTCCATACACTCATGGTACGGGTCCCAGATCATCGGAACACCCCCAGAAGGGTCATCGTATAAGGGACGGAAGCCGCGTCCCGTGAGCGTCCTCTAACCGGAGCGGCCCGCCGCAACTCCCGCCTCGAAGGCCTTCAGGTTGACATCCAGCGCCTTCGCTTTCACCGCCCGGCGGATCGCACCTTCCCATGCCTGGGCGTCGATCACCAGGGAACTGCTGGCGGCCCCGAGCAGAACGATGTTCGCGGCCCTGGGTTCGCCAAGGGAGCAGGCAATCTTGAAGGCGTCCACGACGCGCACGTTGCGCCCGGATGCATACAACTGGTCCAGAACATCCGCGGGGTACTCGAAGGGCCCGCAGGTCACGGAGCTGGGCACGATCACCCGGTCTTCAACCAGCACCAGGGCGTCAGGCTTCGTGTTCGGAATCGCGCGCAGCGCCTCCAGGAGTTCGAAGCCCATGAGCACGTCGACTTCGCCAAAGGGGATCGTCGGCGAGAACACCAGGCCGTCGGGGCTGAAGCGCACGTGGCTCTCTACGCTTCCGCCGCGCTGGCTCATTCCGTGGATCTCGCTCTTTTTCACATGAAAGCCGGAAAGCATCGCGGCCTCCGCGAGAACCCGTGACGCTGTGATAATGCCCTGCCCCCCGACTCCGGAGAGGAGAATATTGGTTGTCATCTGGACCGCCTGCCTGGGTGGATTGGGGAGCGTCGACTAGACCTCACAGGCTCCACCCTCCATTTCGCCGATTGCGCTCACCGGGCACACCTGGGCGCACAGATTGCAGCCGGTGCAGAGCACCGGATCGATTCGCGGCTGAGGCTTGCGCGGGTCGTCGGTGGCCTCGGTGGAAATCGCCGGGCAGCCGATGCGCACGCAGACCTGGCAGCGGATGCACTTGTCCTCGTCGATGACCCGCGGGAAAGCGTCGGGCCGGGCCTTCAGAATGCACGGGCACCGGGCCACAATCACCCAGGCTTCGGGCGACTCCAGGGCCTGTTTCAACGTGCTCTCGACTTGCTCGAGATTGCGCGGGTCAACAGTGACTACATTCGGGATGCCCGCGGCTCTGCAGATGCCCGGGATATCCAGCAACCGCCCGGGCCTGCCGCTCAGGGTCACGCCGGTGCCGGGATGCTCCTGGCCGCCGGTCATGGCGGTGGTCCCGTTGTCCAGGATCACCACCACCGACGATCCCCCATTGTAAGCGATATTGACCAGACCGGTGATGCCCGAATGCACGAAGGTCGAGTCACCGATGACCGCCACGGTCTTGCCTTTCTCGCCACAGGCCATTTCGATCCCGTGGGCTTCGCCGATGCCGGCGCCCATGCACAGGCAGGTGTCCAGCGCCGACAGGGGCGCCAGCGTGCCCAGGGTGTAGCAGCCGATGTCGCCCGTGACGAAAGCCTTCAGCTTGCGCAGGGTGATGAATACGCCGCGGTGCGGGCAGCCGGCGCAGAGAACCGGCGGTCGCGGTGGCAGGTCGTTGGAAGCCGGCGCCACGTCTCCGCCACGCAGACCCGCAGCCACGCGCTCCGGGCTGAGCTCGCCGATTTGAAGGCTCTCGGGAAGCTCCTCGACGGCGAGTCCCAGCGCGAGAACCTGGTCCCGAAGATACGGGTCCAGCTCCTCCACTACATACAGCTTCTTGACGGAACCCGCAAACTGCCTGATCTTGCCTGGCGGCAGCGGCCAGGTCATCCCGAGCTTCAAGAAGGACGCTTCCGGCGCCGCCTCCCGGGCATACTGATAGGCCACGCTGGAAGTGATGATGCCGATGTCCGGGCTGCCAGGCTCGATACGGTTGATCTCGGTCTCTTCGGCGAAGGCGGTGAGCTTCGCGGTTCGCTCCTGCATGAACACCCGGCGCGCCCGGGCATATGCGGGGATCATCACATACTTGCGGGCGTCCCGCACCGGGCCGCACTCGCGGGTTGGAACGGTGCGCTCACCGAGCTCCACGAGGCCCTCGCTGTGGGCCACTCGGGTAAGGGTGCGGACCATCACGGGCGTGTCGAACTGCTCGCTGATCTCGAAAGCAAGGCGGGTGAAGTCCTTGGCCTCCTGACTGTCGGAAGGCTCAAGTACCGGCACTTTCGCGGCCCGGGCGAAATGCCTGTTGTCCTGCTCGTTCTGGCTGCTGTGCATGGCCGGGTCATCGGCGTCCAGCAGAACCAGGCCGCCGTTGACACCCACGTATGAGAGGGTAAAGAACGGGTCGGCGGCCACGTTCAGGCCCACATGCTTCATGGTCACCAGGCAGCGCGCTCCCGCGAGAGACGCACCCGCGGCGGATTCCAGAGCGCACTTCTCATTGGGCGCCCATTCGGTGTAGCAGTCGCCTAGCGCGGTGAGGGCCGGGAGAATCTCGGAGGACGGTGTCCCGGGATAGCCCGAGCCGAAGGTCGCCCCTGCCTCCCAGGCTCCCCGTGCCACGGCCTCGTTTCCTGACAAAATCGCCTTCTCGCTCATCAATTGCTTCCCTCATTGACGATGCCGCGGTTGTCCACCACGCGCACCGCTTTGCCCTCGGTGGTCGGCAGGCTGTTTGGCTGGTGCAGTTCGACGCGGGGCGTGACAAGGGTGTCATTGCGCACCGCATGAACGATCCGCTGGCGGATGGCCTCCAATTTGCGAACGTCGTCGAAGAACACGTCTTTCGAGAGCTCCACGTCAATGGTCATTTCGTCCAGATCGTCTACGGTCTCCAGGGTGATGAGGTAGTTGGAGCCCACCTCTTCCACGTCCATGAGCACGCGCTCCACCTGTATGGGGTAGATATTGCACCCCTTGACGATGAACATGTCGTCGGATCGGCCCACGATGCGCCCGATACGGCGGTGTTCCCGGCCGCAGGCGCAGGGCTCATCCACGAGGCGGGTGATATCCCGGGTGCGATAGCGCAGGAGCGGATTAGCCTGGCGGTTGAGGGTGGTCAGGACGAGCTCGCCCTCTTCCCCGGGCGCCACGGGTTCCAGTGTCTGCGGGTCGATGATCTCGGCCAGGTAGTGGTCTTCGCGCAGGTGCAGCCCGTTTTGCTCCTGACACTCCATAGCCACGCCGGGGCCGCACATCTCCGAAAGCCCGTAGCAGTTGTATACCTTGCAGCCCAGAGCTTCCTCGATGCGCCTGCGCATGTTCTCGGTGTGGGGTTCGGCGCCCAGCACCGCGATCCGAATCTTCAGGTCGGTGGCCGCGTTGATGCCGTTTTCCTGGCAGTAATGCACCACGCGCATGGCGTAGCTGGGCAAGATATGGACCACCGTAGTGTCGAACTGCTGCATGAGATGGACCTGGCGCTGGGTATTGCCCGAGCTGGCCGGGATAGTCATGCAGCCCACAAGCTCGGCTGCGTAATGAAGCCCGAGGCCCCCCGTGAACAGTCCGTAACCCATCATGTTCTGGAACACGTCTTCGGGGGTCACGCCCATCCCGATAAGCCCACGAGCCACACATTCGCTCCACCACTGTACATCCTGGGCGGTATGGTAGATCGCCGTGGCGACCCCGGTGGTTCCCGACGAGTAGTGCATGCGCACCACCTGGGACCGAGGGACCGCCAGGAAACCGTAGGGCATGTTCGCCCGCAGGTCTTCTTTCGTGGTGAACGGGAGCTTGCGAATGTCGTCCAGGGACTTCATGTCGCCCGGGGAGATGCCGGCCAGCGCCCGGGCATAGTATGGGGCGCGCTTAGCGCGCTCGATGGCGCCCCTGAGCGAGGACAACTGCACCTGATCGATCTGGCTGCGGGTCAGGAAATCGGCCTGATAGTAATCTGCCATCAAAAGTGCGCCGGGGCCGCATGCTGCGGGCCCCGACTGTCTCACCTGCCTCTTGAGGGCAAGGATAGCGGCACCTCGCGCCGAGAGTCAAGCGTAACCGAGTGAAGAGCAGGATGCGCCCACGCTGACGGCGAACCCGGCGGCATGAACCACGAGCACCGAAAGAGCCTGGGGCAGTACTTCACCCCGCCGACTGTGGTCGATTTCGCCCTGGATGCCCTCCAATGGCTGTCTGCGGGTCACTGCAGGGGGGATCGTCGGGTAATCGACCCTGCTTGCGGCGAGGGCGCCTTCCTGCGAAGAGTGCTGGAACGAGGCCTGGCGCTGCCCGCGAACGTCTGGGGAGTTGATCGGGACCCGGCGATAGCGGATTCATGGGAGGATTCCGGGCTGCTGAAACATCCGGGGCCGCGGCTTCACTGTGCTGATGGATTGCTTGGGCCCACGGAAGCAATGGACGGTGGCTTCGACTGGGTAGTGGGGAATCCACCGTATGCCGGGGAGGGGCTGAAGCAGGCGAATGCCCGGGCCCTCCGGGAAATTGCCGACCGCTACCAGCTGCCGGCGCTGCGCTGGGGCAGGCTGATCTCGACCCCCGAAGACTGCCGCCGCATGCCGGTGGAAGTGCTGTTTCTCGAGCGCTTTCTTCAGCTCTGCACGCCGGGAGGGCTCGTTGCGGTGGTCCTGCCCGTTGGCCTGTTTGCTAATGCGCGCTGGCGTTTCGTGCGGGACTGGCTCCTGGAGCGCTTCACGGTGGAGGGGGTGATCGGCCTTCCACGATCGGCATTCAGGCATTCCGGGATCACCGCGCATACCTGCCTGGCGGTGATACGCAGATGCCCGCCGGAAAGCGGGCATGAGGTGTTCCTCGCGGAGGCGGATGCGGTCGGGTTGGACGATGGCGGGAACGACCTGCCGGAGCTTCTCGCCGCGTGGCAGCAGGGACGTGAACTCTCAGACAGTCGGCGTCCCTGGGCCGGAGCACGCCGCGATATCGACGATCCCGGAAGCGATCAGTAGGGCGTCTCGGTGCGGGTCCAGCGTGTGAACAGCAACGTCTCCGCATCACTGGACCAGCCCGGGTACCCGTCCGCCTGGGTCTTGGTGGGTTTCAGAGCGTCCAGCCTGCTATTGCCTTTGGGGGTCATGAGCCAGATAACGGGGTTACTGGTGCCGGTCTCCCGGGCATAGGCGACCTGGTCATTATCCGACCATGTGAATCCGCTGTGCGGCCAGGCGTTGGCCGAAGCCTGTCGCTTTGAGCCGCCGGTGGAAGACATGAACCACATGGTCCCGCCGTTCACGCTGTTGAAGTAGACAATGGAATCGGCATCTCCCGACCATGCGGGGTGGGTATTGTTCTCGTCGTCATTGGTCAGCGCGGTCACTGCCGGGTATGTGGGCGTCTCGACCTGATCCTGCGCGGTCTCGGCTGCTGGTGGATCGGGCACCTCCAGAGCGTAGATGTCGAAGTCCCCGTCGCGGTTGCTGCTAAACAGGAGGGTCTTTCCGCCGGGCTCCCAGGAGGGCTCCCAGTCCTTCGCGGCATTGTCGGTGAGCCGCTGGACCCCGGTGCCGTCGGCATTCATCACGTACAGTTCGGGATTGCCGTCCCTGTCGGATACGAAAGCGATGCGGGTGCCGTCGGGCGACCAGGTCGGCTCCCAGTCATTGGCCGGGTCTGTGCCCACGCGGGTCTCGTTCTCTCCATTCGCGTCCATCACGTAGATGTGGGTGTTCCCGTCGCGGTTGGACGTGAACGCGATCTTCGTGTCATCCGGCGAGAACGCCGCTCCGTAGTCTTCAGCGGCGTTGTCGGTAAGCCGCGTAACCTGACCGGTATCGATGGTCAGGGCGTAGATGTCAGCGCCGGTGAGATTGATGGTAAAGATCTTGTCGTCGCTGCCCCCGCATCCGGTGAGGGTCACCGCCGCTGCCACGAGCCCGATCAGCGCCAGTTGTCGCATGGCTTTCGTCTCCCCGCATTGTCTTCGTCAAGAGCTGCGAACCGAGGCGTGAGCCCGCCGGGCAGCACAACGGCTGAACCGGGGCAGCCGTTTCGCGGCTGCCCCGAAAACATTCCTTCCGCCGGCCTACTTGATCGTGACGGCCTTGCCGGTCTCGGCGGACTTGTACGCCGCGTCCAGGATTTTCATGATCCGCAGGCCATCGGTGGCAGGCGAGATCATCTCCACCGAGTCATCCAGCAGGCAGTCCACGAAATGCTTGACCGCGGTGTGCCGACCCATCGCGGGGTCGGGCTCCACGATGAGGTTGCGGTTCACCGGCGCCCCGTGCTCCTGGGTGAACAGTTCCAGGGTGTCGATGGCGGTATCATCGTCGCCGTCGAAGCCGAAGACGCGCTCCAGACTGGCGCCGGCCTTGTCGCCCATGAGTGTGGAGTAGACCCATTCCCGTTTGCAGCGCGAGGCCCAAGAGGCTTCGAGGGCGATGGTCTGGCCGCCCTTGAACTTGATCATGGCCACAGCCATGTCTTCCACGTCGAACTTGCCCTTCTTATTGGGCGTGCCCCAGGGGCCCAGAGCTTCCATCTTCGGACCGAAAACCGAGTAGGTGGAGGCGAGCACGGTATCAGGCTCCGGGTTGCCCATGAGCCACATGGTGAGGTCCAGCATGTGCACGGCCAGGTCGATGAGCGGGCCGCCGCCGGCCATCTCCTTGCTGGTGAACCAGCCGCCCCAGCCGGGGATGCCATTGCGCCGGATCCAGCCGCAGCGAGCGAAGTATAGATTGCCCATTTCGCCGGCGTCTGCGTATTGCTTGAGCAGCATTGCTTCGGGCCGGTACCTGTTGTTGAACTGGATCATGAACTTCTTGCCTGCGGCCTGGGCCGCATCCACCATCTTCTGGCCCTCTTTCGCGTCACGGGCCAGGGGCTTTTCGCACAGGACATGCTTGCCGGCCTTGAGACACTCGGTCACAAGCGGCGCGTGCAGGGCGTTGGGGACGCAGACGCTCACACAGTCGATGGCATCGTCTTTGAGCATCTCCTTGAAATCCGTGTACGCGCCCGGGATGCCATACCTGGAGCTGACTTCCGCGAGTGCGACCGGATTCACGTCAGACAAGGCAACCACGTCGGCCTTTCCGCTGGCCTGGTACCCCTCGATGTGATACTTGCCGATCCCTGCGCCAATGACAGCGGCCTTAATCTTCTTAGCCATGGTACCCTCCCGCTTGTGCAAAGGATTCTCTTGCCGGCCTGGATTCTCGCCGTAGTATACCAGAATTCCCCCCTGGAGGCCATTTCACCTGCGCACCAGCCAGGCGGCGCTTGCCCCATGCGCTCAAGCACTTGCATTCCTGCCGCAAACATGCGATTGTTCTCCCGCCACCGGCGCACATGCCATCCAGGACAGGGCTTCCGCCCCTGCAGGGTGACTGCGATGAACAAATACCCCCACCTGTTTTCCCCGATCCGCCTGGGCAGCCTTGAACTGCCCAACCGGGTGGTTCTCGCACCCATGGCGACGAACTATGCCGACGAGGACCACAAGGTCACTGACCGGCTCATTGCGTATCATGTTGCCCGCGCGAAAGGCGGCGTAGGGCTGAGTATCGTCGAGCACACCGCGGTGCAGCAGTCCGGGCTGACTGGCCCGCGAATGTTGGCGATCCTGGATGATTCCCACATCGCCGGCCACAGGCGTCTTGTGGATGCCGTCCACGAGGCCGGCGGAAGGATCGCGCTTCAGATCCAGCACGGGGGCAGGCAGGCCGACCCCGACACCATCGGCGGGCAGTGCATCTCCCCCTCGGCGGTGGTTGCCGGACGGGACCGGCGCATGCCCCGGGAGATGACGGCGAAAGAGATCCGCGCCACGACCCAGGCCTTCGGCGAGGCTGCGCTGCGAGCGAAAAAGGCGGGGTATGACGGGGTCGAAGTCCACATGGCCCACGGCTACCTCGGCTGCTCCTTCCTGTCGCCCTTCCTGAACCAGCGCACCGATGCCTACGGCGGCGACACGGTGAAGCGCACCCGGTTCGCGCTCGAGGTGATGCAGGAGATCCGGCGGCGCTGCGGCAAGGACTACCCGGTCTGGTGCCGCATATCGGCCGATGAGTTCCTCGAAGGCGGTATGAAGCTGGACGAGGCTCTGCGGGTAGCCCGGCTGCTGGAGGAATACGGCTACTGCGCCATGCATGTGTCGGCATGCGTGGGGGAGACTTCTTACTACGCGTCCGCGCCATGGATGCTGCCCGAAGGCCACTTGCTGCACCTGTCGGAGGCGATCTGCCGGACCGTGCAGGTACCGGTGATCGGTGTGGGGAATATCCGCCACCCGGCTTTTGCTGAGGAGGCCATCGCCCATGGCCGCTGCGACCTTGTGGCGCTGGGCCGGCAATTGCTGGCGGATGCGAACTGGGTTCGCAAAGCGCAGGAGGGCCGGGCGGACCGGATCATCCCCTGCATCCTGTGCAATCAGGCCTGCATGGAGCGCCGGCACAGCCCGGAAGGGTTCACGGAATGCGTCACAAATCCGCTGACCGCGCACGAGGTGGACTGGCCGGACTGGCCTGATGGCCCGGTACCCGCGAAGACGAAAAAGGTCCTGGTCGTGGGCGGTGGCCCGGCAGGGATCTCCGCTGCCGTCACTGCGGCGCGACGAGGGCACAAAGTGACCCTGTGGGAGCGCGGGCCCATCCTGGGCGGCCGCATTGCAGCCCTGGCCTGGCCCGACAAGAGCCATGTGCTCGACGAGTACCTGGACTGTCTTGCAGGCCAGATTGACGAATCGGGCGTCGAAGTGTGCTGGCAGCAGAAAGCGGATGCCCAGTCCGTTGCCGAATTCGCGCCGGAGGAGCTGATCATCGCCACGGGTTCGAGACCGCTTGACCCGGGTGAGGTCCTGCCCGAGGGCTACGATGGCGATTTCGTCCAGGCTATCGGGTTCTTGCAGGATCCGGAGATGGACCTGCCGGAACTGGTCGCCGTGCTGGGTGGTGACCGGGTGGGGCTCGTGTCGGCCCTGGAGCTGGCCCGCAACGGCCATGAGGTCTTGCTGTTCGAGCAGAACGATCAGGTCGGGATGGGCGTCCCTCCAGGGGTACGCCATTTCCTGCTGAAGCGAGTCGAAAAGGCAAGGATACACCTGCTCACCGGGCATCGTGTGCAGAAGGTGCTGGGCAGCGTGGTGACGGCGCTGGTGCGTGGCGAGGAGCGCCGCGAGTTCCCACCGGCAGGGATCGTGTGTGCGCTGGGACGGGCCGCTGCGGACCCGTGGCCCGGACTGGGGACTGAAGGGGGCGCGCCCGTGCACATCATCGGGGACGCGCTCCAGCCGAGGACGCTCCATGATGCAATCTGGGAAGGTGCCGAGATTGGCCGCAGGATATAGAGACGGGTATCAGAATGCCGCTGGCCCGGCACAGGCCGCCATCGGGGCGCTGTTTGCACTGATCGGCCTGCTTTCGGTCATTCCATGTGCAGCGCTGGATTCGGCGGTGCTCATCCGTGAGCTTCACTTTCCCGCCATCAGCCTGGACCTGGATGTGAGCTTTCCGATCCGAGACCTGCGCATTCCTCCGAGCAAGGATCCGCAAGCAGACATCGAGGCCCTGAACAAACGACTCGAGACTGAGGATTCGCCAGAGATGCACCTGGAGCTTGCCCGGCTGCTCCTGTGGACCGGACAGTATGAACTGGCGGTGGTGCATTACCGAGTGGCTACCGACGGCTACATGAAGCTCCTGGAGAAGGACCCGAAGAACGCAAAGGCCCACCACCAGCTGGCCGAGGTGCTTATCGCGCTTGGCGAGGATGAGGACGCGGCGGCCCACATTGAGGAAGCGTTCGTCTATGACGACAAGCTCTGGCAGGCCCACGAACTGGCTTCGTATCTGCACGCCAAGAACGGTGTCCACGCGCATGACGCCGGCCTTCGGTGGCTGATGGAAAGCCATTTCGCGGCGGCAGAGAGCGAGGGTCTTCGGGCCGTCGAGCTTGCCCCCACTGAGCCGCTGGCCCACGTGGCGCTCTTCCTGTCCAAGTGGCTGCCCCTGCTTATCGCCCTGCGTGACGACCCGCTCTCCGGCCTCAAACGCATCGCGGAGTTCGAGGAAGTGAGTGAGCTTCTTCTGCGCGCGGCAAATCTCGCGCCGCACTATCCGCGCCTTCGCCAGCATGCCGTCTCCTGCAAGCTCGCGCCGTTCTTCGCGGCCCAGATGGTGAAAGGGATTTCCGACCCGATCTGGCCCACTCTGGACGAGACACAGAAGCGCCTGCTCACTTCCTGCCGGGACGAATACATGCAGCTCGTGCAGGCTGCGCCCGAACTCAAGGCGCGGGTGCTCCTGTTCGCGGGGATCGCCGAGTTCATGATGGATAACCGTAAGGCCATGTACCAGCGTTTTCGGGAAGCCGCAGATGCCGACCCCCAAGACTCGGCGAGCCTGCAGACCATGGTGGGCTTTCTCGTACATGAGAAAAAGTGGCCCGAAGCGCTGCAGGCCGCGGAAGAGCTGATGCAGCGCAGCCCTTCGGGGGAGGCCTACACCTGGCTGGGGCGGATCTACGGCGAGCAGGAGAAATGGAAACAGGCGGAAGAAGCTTTCCGGGTGGCGCTCAGCTATGAGGACGTGCGGGGAATTGCCAACCTGGGCCTGGGGATCGTTCTGCTGAAAAGCGGCGCAGACCCCAGCGCCGCTGTTCCCGTACTGCGCGCCGCCGCTGAGGAGCTTCCGGGCGAACCGGAAGTGGCCCTTGCGTGGGGAGTCGCGCAGGCCCTGACGGGCCAAGAGGAGAAAGGAGCTCAGTGCGTTGCCCGAGCTCTTGCACTGCTGCCGCCCAGTCCGGGGCGGCAGGCCCTCGCAGAGCAGTTCGGTCTGAAGATCGACGCACGGCAGCCGTAACCATGGCGGGAAGGGAGCCTATCCGTGGAACTCGTCGCAAAAGCGGTCGTCGTTGTCCTGTATATCGCTGCAATGATTATGATCGGCTACTGGTCCATGCGTCGTACCCAGAACGTGGGGGACTTCTTCATCGGGGGGCGCACCATCGGTCCGTGGATTTCGGCCATGGCGTACGGGACCACGTATTTCTCCGCAGTCCTGTTTGTGGGTTTCGCCGGCAAGCTCGGATGGGGCTTCGGCCTCAATGTTCTCTGGATTGCCCTCGGCAACGCAGTCATTGGTACGTGGTTAGCATGGAAGATGCTGGCAATCCCGACCCGCGAAATGACCGAACGTCTCGACGCCATTACCATGCCCGAGTTCCTGGCGGCGCGCTATGGCCTCGGCTGGCTCAAGGCTCTGAGCGCCCTGGTCATCTTCATCTTTCTCGTGCCTTATAGCGCCTCTGTGTACACGGGGCTGGCTCACCTGTTCGAGGTGAACCTGGGGATCGACTACCTGCAGGCGGTCATCTTCATGGCGGCGCTGACTGGCGTTTACCTGGTGATGGGCGGATACTTCGCGGTCACCACCACTGACTTCATCCAGGGCTTGTTGCAGGTCTTCGGGGTCATTCTGATGATCCTGCTTCTCGCAGGGGCCACGGGCAAAGGTGTCATCGGCGCCGCAGTGGATGTGGCCGGCCCGGACGCCGCTCCCGGTCTGGCCCCCAGGCCCGATGCTCTGTTTCCCGGATGGCTGATGCTTGCAAGCCTGGTGTTCATGACCAGCGTAGGTCCCTTCGGCCTGCCTCAGATGGTGCAGAAGTTCTACTCCATCAAGAGCCGCGATGTGGTGAAGCGCGGGATGCTGGTCGCCACGGTTTTCTCGACGCTCATCGCCTTCGGTGCGTACTACTGCGGGGCGCTGTCCCACCATTTCTTCACCGGGCCGGACCTGCCCCAGGGACCGAATGGCCCCGATTTCGACAAGATCGTGCCCCAGATGCTCACGGAGCACACGCCCGGCTGGTTCTCGGTCATCATCCTGCTGGTGGTGCTTGCCGCATCGATGTCCACCCTGGCGTCGCTGGTTCTGGTATCCAGCGCCGCAATTGCGGTGGACCTTGCTGGAGCCCGCAATCGTCGCGACAAGAGCAGCAGACAGGGGCTCACCTTGCTGCGCGTGCTTTGCGGGACTTTCATCGCACTTTCAGTCATCATCGCTGCCACAAAGCCCGCGGGCATCGTCACCCTCATGTCCATGTCCTGGGGAGCACTGGCGGGCGCTTTCATAGGCCCGTATGTCTGGGGTCTGTACTGCCGAAGGATAACTGCCGCCGGCGCGGCCGCCGGCTTCTTGTGCGGGCTTGGCGCAGCTGTGGCTTTGTATTTCGCGTGGGGCGCAGCGAACTCGCCGGTGGCGGCGGCCGTGGCCATCGTCGTCTCCCTGGTCGCCACGCCGGTGGTCAGCCTGGTCTCGCCGCAGTTGCCCGCTGATCGCATCGCACAGGCCTTCGGGGATGAAGCGGGACCAGCCGTGGCCGAGACCGCAGGAGAGTAGATGCCATGAAACTCGCGATCGTCGGCTTCCGCCACGGACACGTGGGCTCCATTTACGCAAAGGCGCGGGAACTGGACTTTGTGGATATCGTCGCGTGCGTGGAAGAAGACCCAGCTGCCCGGGAGGCTATCCCCCGGGAGCTTGGGGTGGAACTCACCCACGAGAGCTTCGATGAGGTCCTGGACAGTGTGGACTTCGACGCCCTGGCCTGCGTCGACTATTACGCCAAACGCGGGCCAACCGTGATCAAGGCCCTGCAGGCCGGGAAGCACTGTATCACTGACAAGCCTCTGTGCATCCGGGAAGAGGAGCTGCGGCAGATCGCCCAGCTATCCCGGGACAAGGGTCTTGTTGTGCAAGTTGACCTCACCATGCGCTACTCTGCGGCCTCTCGTACTGTCAAAAGGATCATGTCCGAGGGCGTCATCGGCGAGTTGGCCTCGGCAACGGTGTTCGGCCAGCACCCGCTGAGCTGGGGTACCCGCCCGGGGTGGTACTTCGAGCCAGGCAAGCACGGTGGAACGATCAACGACATCATGATCCACGGCATCGACATGTTCCGGTGGATCACAGGCCGGGAGTTCGAGCGGGTTATTGCCGCCCGCGCGTCGGCGGTGCCGGATTCGCCCGCGCCCGGTTTCTTCCAGCAGAGCGCCCAGTGCTGGATGGAGCTTGAGGGTGGCGCGAGTGTATTCGGGGATGCTTCATACCTGGTGCCCGCCGGACATCATGCGCCCTGGCGCTTCTTCCTGTGGGGCAGCCAGGGCACGCTTGAATATGAATCCGGCAGAGGCCTGATAGTGGAACGAGCGGGCGAGCCTCGCCTGGAAGTGCCCGTGGATGACCTGCCGCCGCTGGACCCATTTGAAGATTTCGCACGGCAGGTGGAGTTCGGCGAGCCGGCCTTCCTGGATCGCGAGGAGTGCCTGCGTTCCACGCTGGCAGCACTCACAGCGCAGAAGGCGGCGGACACGGGTGAACGCGACGTGCCGGTGGGCAAGATCTGACACAGATAGAACCCTGGCGGCTACCGCGACGTTCTGTCTTGGAAAGCCGCCTGCAGAGCCATCCTCAGCGACACGCGGGGCGGCGTTCGGGTGCCCGCCTCGCGTTGACAGGGGATTCTGGTTTGCTATACAATGCCTGCGCCCGGCGATTCCAGTTGAGTATTCAAAGGGGAGCTGTCCGATGACGGGGACTTGGCGCCTCGTTGTCGTGGCCACGGCGGCTCTGTACGTTCTGCTGCCGGGCCCTTCGGCGATTGCTCAGGACGACGCAGATAGTTTCGTGGCAGGCATCGAAGCCTATCAGCGGGGTGAGTACGACCGGGCGATCGACGACCTTTCCGCAGTCGTCGAAGCCCACCCCGACTGGGAGGCAGCCTGGTATTACTTGGGTCTGGCCAGATTCCAATACGTTCACCTGAACCTCGCAGGGCCTGGCGACACGGGTGAACGCGACTACTCCGGGGCCATTGAGGCTCTGGAGAAGGCCGCGGCCATTGCCCCGTCGCGACCCGGGACGGCCCTGCATCTGGGCCGCATCTACGAGGCACAGGGGAAGCTGGCGAAGGCCAAGGAGTACTACAGGCAGGAACTCTCCCTCAAGAACCTCAAGGACCGCAACGCCGTGCATGTCGCCTTGGCCCGTGTTGCCTACGCCGCCGGGGAGTACCAGGACACAATTGCTCTCACCCGCCGGGTGGTCCTCGAAGAGCCGTATTATGTGGAGGCCCGGTATTATCTCGGCCAGGCTCTGACGGCTACCGGTGAATATCAGGAAGCCATAGAAACCCTCAAGTACGCGCGCGAGACCCTGGAGAACTGGCGGGACAAGGTTTTCCACCTCTTGCGCATCCACTATCAGGTCACCGACCCCGATGACCCCATGCGGGCTTCCGACATCCTGGAAGCCTGGGACCAGTTGCGTAAGGAACTATGGGAGCTTCGCGGCGCCAAGGCCCGCCCGCGCACGGATACTGACCGGGAGACGCTGGAACAGGTCAGCGAGAAGTACGCGCGGGCCCAGGAGTTCGCCCTGGACCTGCACATGTGGCCCGAGCTCAACAAAGCATTGGGCGACGCGTACGCCGGCCTGAAGGACTGGGCCGCCATGCGCAACAGCTACCGGCATGCCATGAGGCCGCAGGAGGGCGAAGGTTCTCTTGACGATGCCGACGCCTGGGCTCGCATCGGAAGGGGCTACTTCCTGCACGGCAAAGAGATCTTCGAGCAGGACGGCCTTCTGCTTTCTGCCATTTTCCAGTGGTACGCCGCAGAGGGTGACAAGCTGCCGCCCCCGTCGAGCTACAACCAGCAGCAGGCCCAGGGAACCCGGGGATTTGGGGGCTTCGGCACGGCCGGCCTGACCACTGCAACACAGCAGTCCCAGGATCCAAAGGACCGACTGGACGGTTACGCTCGGGCACTGTACGTGCTGGGCATCCCGAAGGACGCGAAACTGCGGGAAATGCAGGCGCCGCCGCAGCCCGATCCGCTGGTAGCGCGCATCTTCGACGGCCTGGGGCAGATCTATCTCTATCAGGCCAGTACCTACGCGACCGACAAGGAACGCGGCATCGAGTCGCACACGTTTGAGGAGGCCGCCGAGGCCTTCGACAAGGCGCTCCTTTACATGCCCACGTATGTTCCGGCCATGCTTCACAAAGCACAGGCCTGGATCAGCCACGGCGAGACCCTCACCGACCCGGCTGAGAAGCTTGACATGTACGCCCAGGCCCGCGACCTCCTGGAACAGGAAGCCATCGCCCTCGAACCGGAGAACGGAGAGCTCTGGTCCGAGCTCTCCCGGGCCTATCTCGGATTGGACGAACTTGACAAAGCTGATCAGGCGGCGCGCAAAGCTCTCGCCATCAATAAAGACGACGTGACGGCGCTGAATGTGTCGGGGTTGGTGAAGTACTACCGCAACAAGCTAGTGGCTGCGGTCAACGACTTCGCCACTGCCATCGAGACCGCACCCAAGGACTACCGCTCATACCTGAACCTGGGGAACGCCCTGTTCGCGCTCCAATCCTGGGGCCGGGCCGAGGGCGAGTATGTGCGGGCCCTTGAGCTTCTGCCCAAATCCTCGGTTGCGAATACCACCAGCCAGCGGCCGTACGTGCTGTATCTCATCGGCCGCGCGCGGCATGAGCGCAAGGCGTACGAGAAGACCATCGAGATTCTCAATGAGGCCCTCGAGCTGCGCACAGATTTCGCCGACGCTTACCGCCTGCTGGCCGCTTCCTATGCAGGGCTGGAGCAGTGGGCGGCGTCGGAGGAAGCGCTGAAAGCGGCTCTGAAGAACGCTCCCAAGGCCGACGCGGTGACTCTGGCGAATATACACGCCCAGTTGGCGCAGGTGTACGAAGTCCAGGGGCGGTTCCACGAGGCCTCGGCCGAGTATCGCATTGCTTTGGCGAAGGATCCGGACAATATCGCGGCCAAGTACGGTCTCCAGCGCCTGCTGGTACAGGAGAAGCGTGAGCCCGCGGGAGCCGGATCGTGAGCAGGCGCTACCGGCAGGCGCAGGGCCGATCTCGGCACCCTCGTACCGACCTGCAGGCAAATGGCCAGGAGGCATCTTAGATGCGGGTTACAGTCGGTTTGCTGGCACTGGCGGTCTTCGCCGTTCTCACAGGACCGGCACTGGCCCAGAGCCGTGTGACCGGCGCCGCGCCGGCCGGGCCCGATTCCATGTTCCTGGGTGACCCCAGCCACAGCGGCGGCTCCCCAGCGCAGCTCACCGTGCCGCTCGTTCTCAGCTGGAAACACACGGTTGAGCCGAATACGGACAACGTCGAGCACGTAGTGGCCTCTCCGGCCTACGACGACGATACGGTCTACTTCTTCGTCGGCAATAACATGTATGCTGTCTGGAAGGACAGCGGGGCGAAAAAATGGGATGCGCCCCTCGCTCTGCCGGACCGTGTGGATTCCACCCCTTTGATCAAAGACGGTGTCGCGGTATTCGGATGCCGCAACGGCATTGTGTACTTTGTTGAGCTCGGCGCAAAGAGTGGGAGTTTTGCGGGTGAGTTCAACATCGCCCGCGAGCACACGAAGCTCCCGAAGTCCCCCGAAGAGCAGGCGATCCCGCCGCGCGTGCAGTCTTCACCGCTCTATCATGATGGGAAGGTGTACTTCGGCGCCAGTGACGGTTGGGTATACGCACTGGACATGGCATCCCAGAAAAAGATCTGGGACTTCCGCACCAAAGGGCCCATCGTCTCCTCCCCCGCATACTGGAATCGCGGCGTCTATGTGGCCTCCCTGGACGGCAGCGTGTACGGTCTGAGTGAGGACACCGGCAAGCTCGTCTGGCAGACGACCCTCGAGAACAAGGACCTCCTTGTCTCTCCTGTTATCACCCGGAGCAAGGTCTTCGCCGCCGCGGGCAAGCACCTGTACGCCTGTGACCACGGGCGCAACGGGTACGTGCGGATGCGATTCGAGGCGAAGGGCAATATCGTTGGCACGCCAACCGTTGCCGGTAACGCCATCATCTTCGGCGACAGCGAGGACAAGCTGTATGCCCTGGACATCCGGGCCACCGGGAATATCTCCTACCACGATGTGAACAGTGAATACATCCTTTGGCAGTTGCCGCCGGAGGAGAGCGACGGACAGGGAGCGGAGAAGCCTGCGGTACCCACGGATGGATTTCAGCAGCCTGTGAAAAGCACGCCCTTGGTCGCCGGGGATGCGGTGATCTATCGCTCCGGCCCGCGCCAGATCAACGCAGTCAGCATCGAAGACGGCTCCACGCTCTGGCACTACCAGTTGGCCGAACTGGCCGGGCAGGAAACGACAGAGGACCAGGCGGCGGCGGCACTGGCTCAGGTCACAGAAGCGGCACGACTGTCCGCGATGGCGGGAACAGGGACTACGGCGGGCGCGGGTGGGTTCGGCGGGTTCGGAGGCCGCACGGGCGGGACTTCTCGCTTCAGCCGGGGCGGGCTCACCAGATCGGGCTTTGGCGCCGCCGGGGGGTACTACTACGACGAGTATGGACGCGCCGTCGCCCCCACTCTCGTGTTTGAGTATGAGGTGCAGGCATCGCCCGTCGCTGACGGTGACAACCTGTACGTCCTCGGGAACGACCGCGCGCTCTACGCCTTCAGCCAGAAAGCGGCCGACGCAGTGGGGCCGGAACTTGAAGAGGCCGAGATTGAGGTCCCGGGCGCCGGCGAGCAGCGCACCCAGCAGAATCTCGCCCTGTACGTCGGAGTCGATGAGATCAAGCCGGAGACCGAAAAACCCAAGATCCGCGGCGCACTTCCGGTCTACGTCCGCATGGTTGCCTATGACGCTGGTTCCGGCATTGACCCGCAGACCATCAGCGCGTCGCTGGTGAGCGGCGATGAGGATGTGCGCTGGGAAGTGGCATACGACGCCGCTGGCGCCTACCTCTGGCTTATCTGCGAGCAGTACCGCGGTAGCCGGTCACGCAACATGCCGGATGGCGACTATGTTGTCGCTGTCTCGGTAAGCGACTGGATGGGCAATGAGTCTACCCGCCACTTCGCATTCACCGTGGACCGCAAGCTCCCCGCAGCACCGGCGCCCACTGCCGGTGGGTTCCAGCGGGGAGGTTTCGGAGCACCGGGCGGTGGGATGCCCGGTGGAATGCCGGGCATGATGCCGGGTGGAATGCCTGAACCCATCCCCGGAATGCCTGGCATGATGCCAGGAGGAATGCCTGAACCCATCCCCGGAATGCCTGGCGGAATGCCCGTAATGCCCGGCGGAATGCCTGGAATGCCTGGCGGGATGCCTGGAATGCCTGGCGGGATGCCTGGAATGCCTGGCGGGATGCCTGGAATGCCCGGCGGGATGTCTGGAATGCCGGGTCTGCCGGGAATGTAGCGGCACAGCACGTCTGACCGCGCTCACGAGAGCGTTTTTCTGGAGGTTTCACGGTGGTCAAGTCCATCATTATGGTAGCCCTGCTGCTTGCAGGATTCTGCTACTGTGCCGCCTTCCTCATGTGGAACTCGGCACTGACCACCGATGTGGTGGTTTGGAATGTGGCCACCCCTCAGTATTGGTTGCCCGACGTTCCCATCGGCTTCCTGCCCGTAGTCGGCACGATGATCGGCGCAGTCATAATGGCCGTCGCCGCGTGGGCGCCGTGGGCCAGCCAGCGTGCGGCTGCACGTGCGGCCAATGCGAAGCTGGCCAAGGCAATCGAGAAGTTCAATGAGCTCAAGCAGCGACTGGCCGCGCGCGACCGCATGATCGAGGAACTCGAGGCTCAGGTCCTCCTGCTCCAGGAGCAGATTGAGGCAGAACGGCCGGCGGCAGTCGCAGCGGCTCCGGCGGCTGTGGACGTGGATGATGAAGACGAGGAAGACATCATTCTTCCGGATCCGCTGGAACTTGATGCGGACACGGAACAAAGCGAACAGGGCGTCTGAGGCACGGTTCCCGGGCCCAGCCAGATAATACCGAGCGACAAGAGGGGTCTCCCTCTTGCCGTCTTTTTTCCGCATGTGATTTCGGGGGGCAGCGCGTAATTGGTCCGGATCGACCCCGACGAACTGGACGCATTTCTCGTCCTCAATGCCAGCGGCCTGTCGCCCATGCGCCAGAGAGCACTGCTGGAGGCCTTCGGCACAGCACGGGGTGCGCTCGAAGCCGGGGATGCGGAATTTGCCCAGGTTGATGGCCTGCGCGGGGCGCACATAGCGCGTCTGCGGGATGCCCGAGCCAAGGTGGACCCGGCAACAATACGCGCGCGTTGCGAGGAGCTGGGAGTCACCCCCGTTCCGTGCACCTCGCCTGAGTATCCGCCACTCCTGGGCGAAGCTTCTGACATGCCGCCTCTGCTCTTTGTCCAGGGCAGCTTGGAGCGCCGTGACGAGCTTTCCGTAGCGCTGGTTGGGACACGCAGGTGTTCCGCATACGGGCTAACAATGGCCCGGCGGCTGTCGGAAGACCTGGCAAGGCGCGGCTTTACGATCGTCAGCGGCATGGCGCTCGGGGTGGACGCGCAGGCTCATACTGCCGCGCTGGAGGCAGGTGGCAGAACAATAGCCGTCATGGCCAGCGGCCCGGACATCACCTACCCGCGCCAGCATCGCCAGTTGCGGTCCGAGATCGCTGCCCAGGGCGCGGTAGTTACCGAGTTTGCGCTGGGAACCGAACCGATCCGAGAGCGGTTTCCCGCAAGGAACAGGATCATCAGCGGCTTGAGCCTCGGCGTCATCGTGGTCGAGGCGCCGGAGAAGAGCGGCGCGCTGATCACTGCCCGACTGGCAGCAGATCAGGGTCGCGAAGTTTTCGCCGTCCCGGGAGACGTGACACGGCCGGAGAGCCGCGGCTGTCATGCCCTGATCAAGGACGGCGCGCAGTTGGTCGAGTTCGCCGAAGATGTGGTCGCCGGGCTGGGGATTCTCCTGGAGGCGGTGCCCGAGCGCAAGCCCATCCCCACTGACGATCTCCCGGCAGACGAGAAGGCCATACTCGAGACGCTGTCTCACGAGCCCCGGCACGTGGACGACGTGGTTACCAGGTCTGGGCTTCAGGCGGGACAGGTGTCGGCGGGCCTGATGATGCTGGAAATGAAGGGGCTCGCGCGCAGGTTGCCCGGCAGTACCTTCGTGCGCGCGTAGTCGGACACGCGGCACTTGCCGGCAACGCCGCGGTTTCACCAGTTTCAATATCAACCGGGGCACCCCCCCGATCGGACGGAGCGCTCTGAGCCGTGACGAAATCTGCAATCATTGTTGAATCACCCACGAAGACGCGGACCCTCAAGCGGTTCCTCGGGGACGAGTACGAGCTGCTCGCCTCGATGGGACATGTTCGCGACTTACCTGAGAGCGAACTGGCTGTGGATGTCGAGCGCGGGTTCGAGCCTCGTTACGCCACCGATGACCGGCAGAAAAAAGTGCTGGCCCAGCTCAGGAAGGCGCTCAAGGGCGTTGACAGGGTCTACCTCGCCTCCGACCCGGACCGCGAAGGGGAGGCCATCGCCTGGCATCTTGCTGAGGCGCTGGGACTGGGAGACGCCGAGCGCATCGAGTTCAATGAGATCACAGAGACCGCAGTGCGCGATGCCCTGAAGCACCCGCGCAAGATCGACATGGATCGCGTCAATGCCCAGCAGGCCCGGCGCATTCTCGACCGCCTTGTGGGGTATCTCCTCAGCCCGTTGCTATGGGAGAAGGTGGCCGGCCGCGCAAGGGGTTCTGCACCCCTGAGCGCCGGTCGCGTGCAGTCCGCGGCGCTGCGGCTCATCTGCGAGCGCGAACGAGAGATCGCAGCTTTCGTCCCGGAGGAGTACTGGTCGGTCACGGCAACACTCACCCCCGAGGGAGAGGAAATCCCGTTCACGGCAGACCTGAAGACCAAGGACGGCAAAGACCTCGAGCTGAAGACCGAGGAGCAGGTCAGGCCTATCGTCGAGGAACTCAGGCAAATGCAGTATGTGGTCGACTCGGTGGAGAAGAAGGAGCGCCGGCGCAACCCGCAGCCGCCCTTCATCACCAGCACTCTCCAGCGCGCGGCCGCCAGCGAGCTGTACTTCTCGGCGCGCAAGACCATGCTCATCGCCCAGGAGCTCTACCAGGGCGTCGATATGGCCGAGGGAACCGTCGGCCTGATTACCTACATGCGCACGGATTCAACGCGCATCGCCGACCAGGCGCGGACCGCCGCAGTCAGTCTCATCAGGGAGCGCCACGGCGACGCATACGTGGGCCCCGGGGCCAAGGGCAAGCAGGCCAAGGGAGCCCAGGACGCTCATGAGGCGATCCGTCCAACCTATGTGGACAAGGACCCCGAGTCGGTCCGTCCGTTCCTCAGCCCCGACCAGTTCAAGCTCTATGACCTGATCTGGCGCCGGTTCATCGCCAGCCAGATGTCCGCGGCGGTGTTCGACCAGACGACCCTTGCGATCCAGGCCGGGCCGTACGGGTTGCGGGCCACCGGCTCTGTCCTGAAGTTCGCTGGGTTCCTGAGCGTGCTCAAAAGCGACCCGGAAGAGGAAGAAGACGAGAAGGCGCTGCCGGAACTGATCGCCGGACAGGTTCTGCGTCTTCTGGACGTGGCCGGCAACCAGCACTTCACGAAGCCGCCGCCCCGGTACACAGAAGCCACGCTGGTCCGGGCGTTGGAGGAGAACGGTGTCGGCAGGCCCAGCACCTACGCGCAGATCATCGAGACCCTCCGCCAGCGCAAGTACGTGCGCATGCAATCGCGGCAGTTCGTGGCGACGGCCACCGGTCTGGCGGTCAACGACTACCTGGTGGAGCGTTTCCCGGACATCGTAGACGTGGAGTTCACAGCGCGGGTCGAAAGCGACCTTGACGGGATCGAACAAGGGGAGACCGACTGGGCGCAACTTCTCCGCGCCTTCTACGAGCCCTTCAAGGAGAAGGTGGAAGAGGCCCAGTCGGCACCGCTCAAGGAGCTCGAGGGTGAACGGTGCCCCGAGTGCGGCGGGAAACTGCTGGAACGGTACTCCCTTTACGGCAAGTTCGCCGGGTGCGAAAACTACCCGAAGTGTAAGTACAAGAAGGACCTGACGGGGGACATCCTGCCCCGCAACGAGCCAAAGCCTCTGGGGGAGAAATGCCCCGAGTGCGGGGCTGATCTTGTGGTGCGCCAGGGACGCCGGGGCGACTTCGTTGGCTGCAGCGGATACCCGAAATGCCGCTACACCCGCCCTCTGGAGGGGGAAAAGAAGCCCCGCCGCCAGGCCGTCGAGACCGATATCCTGTGCGACAAGTGCGGGAAGAAGAATATGGTCATCCGCTTCGGACGCAGGGGACCGTTCCTCGGCTGCGCGGGCTATCCCCGGTGCCGCAACACGCGGAACCTCACCGACGATGAGCGCGCGAAGTGGCTGCCTGGCGAGCCCGAAGGTGGCGAGTCCGGGAGCGGCGAAGAGCCATCGGAATCATGATGGAGCGAGACCGGGAGAGCACGTTGAGCGCGGAAGTTGAGAACACAGCAGCGGCGGCTCGGCCGTCATGGGCCCTTATGGTCTCCGTTTTCGCGGTGGCCATGGCGGTCTTGGGGTTCGAGGTCGCGCTCACCCGGGCGTTCTCGGTACTTCTGCGTTTCCACTTCGTTTTCCTCGCAATCTCGCTGGCCACGTGCGGACTGGGCATGGGTGGCCTCGTGGACTTTCTTGTGCGCCGGACCGTCCTGCGTTCCATGCCCCCCCCACTGCTGCTTGTTGTCTCCGGGACCCTCTGCGGCGTACTCATTCCGCTCAGTATCCATCTGCTCTTCAACACCTCACTCTCCGCACACCTTACTTCGGTCTGGGTGGTCACCGGCATCTGCCTGCCGCCGTTCCTGGCTGCGGGAGCCTTCCTCAGCCACGCCTTCGCCTGGCACAGCGGTCAGGGGGGCAGGCTGTACTTTGCGGACCTCATCGGCGCCGCTCTCGGCAGCTTCCTGGTCATCGGCGCACTGCAGATGCTGGGCGGGATCAACGCGGCGATTGTCTGGGGGGCGGTTGTGACGGCAGGCTGTGTCTGCCTCGGTGTTCAGGAGCGCAGAGCCGCCTGGACCGTGTTCCCTGGGGTTGTGACCGTGCTGGTGATCGGGCTGGTGATCGCCAACCGCGGCGGTGCGATCATCGACGTCCCCATCATGCCTCTGGCCTCGGACTGGAACGCCAAGCCGCTGTTTCAGGAACTGGGCGACCCGAACATCGGCGCGAAGATCGTGGACACCGAATGGAATGCTTTCGCGCGCACAGACGTGGTGTCCAACAAGGGCACCGACGATCTGTTCATCTACACCGACGGCGAAGTGCCAACAAATATGATCCCCTTTGACGGGGACATGCAAGCGATCCTGCCGCGCCTGACGAGTTTCATCGGTTTCTACGCGTTCTACCAGGTAAAGCCGGAGAGTGTGCTGCTCATCGGACCGGGCGGCGGGCTGGATGTGCTCCTGTCCATGGCGGTGGACGCGAAGAAGATCGACGGCGCGGAACTGAACCCCTCGATCCCGCGGCTGGTGCGCAAGTACGGCGACATGAACGGGCATATCTACGATATCGAGGGCGTTGACATCCGTGTGGATGAGGGCCGCAGCTTCGTGAACCGGAGCGAGGACAAGTATGATCTCATCTACATGGCCCTGACGAAGACAGCCACGACGACCACATCCAGCCTCGCGTTGCTGGAGAGCTATGTCCACACCATAGAGGCGTTCGACCAATACTTCGAGCATCTCACCGACCGCGGCGCCGTGGGGTTCGTCTGCCAGAGCCCGCTGATCCTTCTGCGCACCATGCTTACGGCGGTGGCCGCCCTCGAAACCCGGGGCATTGACCGCGCGACAGCACTAAGGCACGTCGCCCTGATGAGCGTCCCCCCAAACATCATGCACGCGGTGGGTCCTTACCGGTACCTGCTGCTTGCCGGGAAGCAGCCTTTCGAGCTATCACGCTCCACCGAACTTGCCAAACAGAGCGTGGGCATGGGCCTCGAGCCTATCTACTTCCCGGGCGCCTTCGAGCCGGAACCATTCAGGTCGCTGACAGGCAAGGTCCTGTCGGACAAGGATTTCATCGCACTGTGGAACCGGATGTACCCGAGCCCAGAGCCTGTGGAGTTCGGCGCGTGCCCTGATGACCGCCCCTTCGTGGTGGATATGTCGGTGGGTGTCCCGCCGCAGTTCCGGCGTTTCCTGTGGGTTGCGGTGCTGCTGGTGCTGGCGCTGTGCATCTGTGTGATCGCCTGGCTGCGGAGCGTGGCTCCAGCACAGTTCCCGGGTATTGGCAAGCTGGGCGGAGCGGCACTCTACTTCTGCCTCCTGGGTTCGGGGTTCATGCTCGTGGAGGTCGTGCTGGCCCAGAAACTCACACTGTACCTGGGCTATCCGGTGCTCACTTTGTCGGTGATCCTCTTTTCGCTGCTTCTTGGCGGCGGAATGGGCAGCCTGTTCAGCCAGCGCTGGGCAGCCGGACGCGGGCTTGCTCTGCGTGCATGCAGCGCGGCGCTGATTGTCGCTGTGGCATCCTACGTGCTGTACCGCCTTCAGCCTGCACTGGTGGAGAACACCCTGGCCTGGGACATCCGCCTGCGTTGCGCGATGACCACGGCCATGTTGGTGCCCCTGGGCTTCGTCATGGGTATGCCATTTCCCACCGGGATTCGGATCGTCGGCAACTGGTCCCCTGACCTCGTCCCGTGGATGTGGGGGCTGAATGGCGTCACGTCCGTGATCGGTTCGGTGGCCACCATGGTGCTCGCGAAGCTGTTCGGCTTTGGCATCGTGCTCGTGCTCGGGACCCTCATCTACGTGGCCGCTGCCGGGATTGCCGCCCTGGGGCACCGGGCCGGTGCAGATTCGTCCTGACGCCTCCCCGCCGAACTCATCCGCCCAATCAGTCATCCATCTGCAACCACCCTTGGAGACGACTGTGGCACGCAGGCGCACCCCGCAGGAGATCGAGCAGGAAGAACGCAATGCGCTGACGGCTCGGATCCGTGAAATGCACAACTACACGGAGCGGGTCTGCGAGCGACTGCGGATGCCGGTAGAGACGCAGAAGGCAGCGCAGGCAACTGCAAGCTCGATATTCGGCGCGCGCGTCTGGTTCTTCTTCCCCGTCCATTCCCCCGAGCAGCGCGAGTTCCTGGAGATGCTCCTACTGTTGTCCCTGGCCCACAACCCGGGCCTCGCGGACCGGACACGGGATCTGGCCTGGTATCTGAGCGCGAACTACGGGTATGAGTGGGTGAGGACCGAACTCACCGCCACGGTGCGCAGAGACGCGCTGGAGTTTGTCACAGAGGGCGGTGCGGAGTGGGAGTTGACTACGGAGCTTGCACCTGCGCTGGCGTACGCACGGTGCCACCCGCGAACGCTGCGCCTGCGCACCCTGTCCGACCACGTTGCGTTGGTTGAGGCGGCCCGCCAGGTTGCTTCAGCGCGCATCCTGGAAGATAGATGGCCAGACCTGCGTTCGGACCTCGGGCTGGACTGAGCGAAGTCAGTTGGCCAGTCCCATGGCGCGCTCGATGCAGACCTTGCTGTCGCGCAGAGCCTCGTCGAAGTCCGGTTCTTCCAGTTCGAACACGAACAGCCCCTCATAGCCGATCTCTGCAGCCGTTGCCATGAGACGCGAGTAGTCCAGAAAGCCTCTGCCTGCCGCGCGGTGATCCCGGAAATCCTCTCGTCGAACATCATGCAAGTGGAAGTGGAACAGCCGTCCCTCAAGCGACCGGACGTGTTCCTCAAGTCGGTCGTTGTACAGCGCCCTCCCCTCTTCCGTGCCTCGCAAGTCAGAAGGGATCGTGCCCACCAGGTGTCCTACGTCCACATTCGCGCCCACTGCGGGGTGATCGATCCCATGAATCAGGTCTGCGAAAGCCCGAACATCTCCGGGCCAGCCGGTCTCGATGGTGACGGTGACCCCGCGCTCTCCCGCGCGATCACCCAGGTGGCGGTAGAGGCTGATGAGGTCGCCTGCGGAGTCCTCGTAGGTCCAGGTTGAGCGCGGAGCGACGTGAGTGGTGGTGGTGGATCCGCCCAGGAACGCAACGGCCTCGATGGCGATCTCAAGCTGGCGAACGGCCGTCTCCCGCACCGAGGGATTGGGCGCCAGCGGCGTCATATCGATGAAGGGTGCGTGGGTGCTCACGTGGTCGAACCGGTCGGCGATGGCGCGCAGTTCGTCCCGCTCCGCTGCGGTCGTGTGCTCGAAGTAGAACCCCCGAAGCACCCCCTGGCTGTGCCGGTAGCCGTCGAATGCGAGCATCTCGAAGGTGCGAAACCCCAGCCTCTGCCCACGTTGTGCGGCTTGGTCCAGAGTCAATCCCGCATAGCAGGCGCTGCTGAACCCGAGTCTGTCGACGGAGAAGAGGGACATGGGGCGCCTCCGGGATTCATGGACGGCGCCCGGGGATAAGCCGGGCGCCGTCGTGCATCGCTTTCGGCCACAGCGATCAGTTGCCAGACGGTTTCTTCGCGACCGCCGAACCCAGGGGGACCTCGGCCAGATTGCCCACGCGCCCGCCCTTTTCGTCGTTCAGGACGATCATCGCCGTCGCGGTTGCATCCGGCAGTGGCACGGTGATGTTGAGCTTCACCGTTCCCGTGGGGCTGACCTTGACCGGCTTGCTGGTCTGCAGCTTGTTACCGTCCGCGTCGGAAAGGACCAGCACGGCCTCGCCGGGCGCGAAAACCCCCAGTTCGCCGGTGACCACGATCTGGTTACCCTTGCGCGCCGCGGTGGGGTGAACCTTGACCGCGCCGGCGTTGGTGACCTTGAGCACCGGGCCGCCCACGCTGGTACAGAACCAGTCGTGTGCGAAGCTGAAGTCTTCGCCCGGCTTGAGTTGGGTGATGGGCGAGTTGATCTCCATCTCCATGTAGTTGAGGTCCGCCGGGCTGGTGTAGACCTGCACAATACTGCCGCTGTCGGGGTATTGCGCGCCGGGTTTGGGCTGGAAGGTCTGCACCAGGGAAAGGCGCTCATCCTCATTCACCGAGGCGATCCATCCCGCGACAGAATCCGCGCCGATCTTGGCGGCCTTGCCCCCATAGCTGGTCTGAACGATGCGGTCATTGGCCACCTTCTTCCATTGCTGCCCCTTGTCTTCGAGCAGGTAGATGAAGCCGCCGGCGTGGGCACTATTGGGGTTGACGGGGAAATAGATCCGGGCATCGGCGCTGGGCGGACCGTTCGGGGTGACCGAGCCCGGGACCTGGGTGATGCCCCAGATGGCCCAGGAGATGGACCGCTGGCTCACGTTACGGAAGGTCTCTTTGACTTCCAGCCGCGTCGTGCCCGCATGCAGCGTGAGTTGGCGGGTGATTCGCAGCCCGGTCACCTGCGGATCGTCCGGGCTCGTCATCTCCACCACAACCGAGGGGCCTGACGCGGTGACGATCTTCCCCTGCCAGCGCCCGCCGTCGAGTTCGGAGCCCTTGGGGTCTGGTGGGCCGCCCCAGTCCTTCTGCGGGGCAGGCCAGACCTTGTAGCCGCCGTAGTTACGCCAGGCGGACGTGGCCGTCGCGCCGGCTGACTCGCCTTCGCTCCCGCCCAGTTCCGCCTTGTTGACCCACAGGAAGGCGTAGTCGCCCAGGTTGTATTCCAGCACCCGACCGCCCAGGTCGGGGACGGCAATGACGCTGACCAGGCCGTTGCTCAGCTTGAAGGCGCGGCGGCCGAAGTACTGGACCTCCTCGGCTTTCGCGCTGGCTGCGGCCTTCGCGCGGGTGACCCCACTCCTGCCGCCGCTGATGCCGGGCACCGAGTCCTTCCGCGTGGATGAGCTGGTGCTGCGGCTGTCCGTGCCCGCGCCGCAACCCGCCAGCAGGATGACAAGCGCCACCAGGAACGAGGCGCTGACGACCTCTGTCGGCCTCATCTTGCCCGACCTCCCATCAAATACCAGCACACGCAGCAATGCCGGGACTTACGTCCTCCGGCAACGCGCCCGCGTTTCAGGTTCTTGCTCTTTGAGACTCCCTGACGGTCAGTCCAGTTCCGCCAAGATGTCGCTGATGTACTTCGTGTCAATGGCAAGCTGGTGAATGATAGATTCCGCGGGCATGCGGCTGTACTCGCAGTGGAAGCTGATCGGCCCGTCGAAGTTCATCTGCTTCAGGAGCTTCATCACCAGCGGGAAGTCGCCAAAACCCATACCCAGTGGCCAGACGTCAATGCGCCAGACGGCATCATTGCCCTGCATGAACTTCTGCTTCACCAGGTCCTTGAAGGCTATGGCGCAGATGTAGTCCTTCACGATGTCCAACGCCATCTCGTAGGGCTCGCCTACGATGGACAGGTGGCCGACATCGGTGAAGACACCCACGAGTGCGGGGTCAAAGCCCTTCACGATATTCATGACGGAAGACGAATTCAGGCCCATGGTCTTGCCCGAATGGTTGTGGATCACGGGCTTCACGCCGGTCTTCTCGGCCAGCCTGGCGAAGCCCTCAAGTCGGGTGCGGCACCGGTCGATGGTTGCCCAGTAGCCGCCTTCTTCCACATACCAGTAGCCGAGTTTGACGAACTTGACGCCCGCTTCCGCACAGGCTTCGAACAGGGGCTCAGCGTAGTCCATTCCGGCGTCCGTGAAATCGCCCGGCGTGGTGATGAGCGGGATACAGAGGCCTTCGTCGGCGAAACGCTTCGCGGCCTCGGGCAGCGCGGTCTTTGCATTCTCGGGATTGACGGGGTAGCCGGGCCGGACGCAGAGGTCGGCTCCCTGCACGCCGCCGCGCTTCAGGCCGTCGATGATCTGAGACAGGTCCCATCCCTCGAGGTGCTTGGTGAACATGATCCAGGGTTTCACGGTTCGGTCTCCTTTCGGTATGCACCAGGGCTCACGGAACGCGAGCCCGAGGATTGCCGGAGGGCATTTCGCCGCGGCGCGACCGACACCTGCGGGCTCCGGGCATGGGAAGGGACCCGTGGACCGGCGTCGAAATACCATACGAAAGGGTTACTGTTTCGCCGGGAGGCCTGTGCTGTGAGGGACGCCATTGTCATGTGGCGCAGCACAAAGCTGGCGGTGCTGTCTGCCCTGTGTGCTGCCTTCTATGCCGCACTGCTCATCCCGTTCAAGGCGATTCCGCTCATACCTGGGCTCACCGAACTGCGTCCGGGGAACGTGGTGCCCGTCGTTGCCGGTGTTCTCTTCGGGCCGGCGGCAGCGTGGGGTTGCGCGGTGGGCAACTTGATCGGCGACTTTTTCGGCACGATCGGTCCCGGCAGCTTTTTCGGGTTCATCGGCAACTTCCTGTATGCCTACGTGCCGTACCGCCTTTGGCGGCTGATCATGGGTGGGCGTCCGGCAACGGGCGCGCCGGGGCAGGCTCCCGTCTTCCTGCTCGTGGCCGTGCTGGGGGGCATGGCCTGCGCGGTGGTGATCGGCTGGGGCGTTGATCTGCTGGGCCTCGTGCCGTACCAGGTGCTTACCGCGGTCATCACGCTGAATAACTCCGCGGCTTCCATCCTGCTGGGCCTCCTCTTGCTGCCGCTGGTGTACCCCCGAGCGCGCCGCTGGGGTCTTCTGTATGAGGACCTCATGCGGCCCGAGGATTACCGCGAGGGACCGCTGGCGCCGGTTGGGGCGCTTCTTGTGATCGCGGGTGCGGTCGGCGGCGCAGCGCTGGCACTGGTTATGTTTCTCGGCGGCGAGCAGGGCCCCCTCGCGGCAATGGCTGAATCCGGCGTGACCGTGAAAGGGCTGGGGCTGCTTTCGGCAGCGATGGTGCTGGTAGGAAGCGGTCTGTTCACCCGCATCGGACGCAGAGCTGAGGACTTGGACGTCGTCGAGGTGGACGACCTTGCGCAAGTGCCCAGGACCGGCCCCGCGATCCAGGTGGAAAGTCTCCGGTTCGCTTATCCCTTGTCGGACGCCCCTGCACTTCAGGACGTCAGCATCACCCAGGAACGCGGCGAACTGCGGATGTTGATGGGCGCTACGGGCTCGGGGAAGTCCACTCTCTGCAAATGCCTCAATGGCGTAATCCCTGAGCTTCAGACTGGCGACTTCGGCGGCACGGTGAGGCTCTTCGGACGAGACATCCGCGGCTTGCCGGTGTATGCCCTCGCGCCCCTCGTCGGCCAGGTGTTTCAGGACTTCGAGAGCCAGTTGCTGACCACAAGCGCCGAGCTTGAGGTGGCGTTCCCCCTGGAGAACATGGGCACGCCCGTGGATGAGATGGCCCGGCGCGTCCGGCAGGCACTGGAGAGCGTGGACATGTGGGAATTGAGGGACCGGGAGCCCCACCTGCTCTCCGGCGGCGAAAAGCAGCGTCTGGCTCTTGCTGCGGCGCTGGTGAACGAGCCGCCGATCGTGGTCCTGGACGAGCCAACGACCGATCTTGACCCACAGGGGAAACGCGAACTGCTGGATCAGTGCCGGCGCCTGCGAAACGAAGGCCGCACGCTTGTGGTTGCCGAGCACGAGACCGACCTGGCCCTGGGAGCCGACCATCTCACGGTCCTGCAGGACGGTCGCGTTGCTTTCGACGGCAAGCCCCAGGAGCTTCTTTCTGACCCGGCGCGCAGCCAGTCGCTGGGCCTGCGTCCGCTCGACATCCCACGGCTCTTCGCGGAACTTGGGCGGCCGGAGCGGCCGCTGAGCATAGATGACGCCGCTGATTTGCTGAAGACCGAGACCTGCGACCAGCAGCGTTGGGATGACATTGCCACGCCCTGGATGGCCGAAGCCTACCGGGCCAATGACGGGTCGCTGGACAGACCGGTCCTCAGCGTGCAGGGCCTGCAGCATGTCTATGCCGACGGGGTCGAGGCGATCCGCAATGTGTCGTTCGACGTTCACGCAGGGGAGTTTGTGGCGATCCTCGGCGAGAACGGGTCCGGGAAGACCACCCTGGCCAAGCACCTGAACGGTCTGCTCAAGCCTACTCAGGGGCGCGTGCTGGTGGGGGGTCGGGACACGAAAGGGCTCACACCCGCCGGACTCGCGCAGACAATTGGCTACTTGTTCCAGGACCCGGACCACCAGATCTTCGCGGACACGGTCTGGGACGAAGTGGCCTTCGGACCCCGCAATGTGGGCCTGGAGCCCGACATTGTGGAACGCCGGGTAGCCGGGGCGCTGGAGACCGTGGGCCTTTCGGACCAGGCCGCTGATGACCCGTTCCTTCTGACGAAGGGGGAGCGCCAACTCGTGGCGTTGGCATCGATTCTTGCGCTGAAGCCGCAGGTGATCGTATTCGACGAACCCACCACCGGCCTGGACGGCCCCAGGCAGGAGCAGATGATGGACGCGCTGCGCGCGCTCAATGAGAAGGGACACACCATCATCGTCATTACCCATTGCAATTGGGCCGCCGCCGAATACGCGCACCGGGCGATTGTGATGCAGGACGGGGAGCTTGTGGCGGACGCGCCGGTGCGGGATGTTTTCGGCGACAGCGCATTGCTGGCGCGCTCAGGGCAGAGCCCGCCGCTCATCACGGAGCTTGCAATGCGGGTTTGGGGCAAACCGATGCTATCCGTGGATGAGGCCGTCTACTGCCTGCGGGCAGGTGATGGCAAATGACCTCGCGCTTCCTGTACAAAGACGGCAACAGCATCATCCATCGCCTGCATCCGAACACGAAGCTGGTGGCCCTGGCGCTTCTGTTCGCGGCAACACTGGCCTTCAACCACCCGGTGTACGAAGCGGGGATGGTCATTGTCGGCATCGTGCTCATTGCGATTGCGGGTGCACTGGACAACCTGCGGCGCAGCCTCAGGTTTTTCACGTTGATCTTCGTGGTCAGCTCTCTACTGTGGATCTTCTTCGTGCGAGACATCGCAAATCCAACCGTGGTCTTGAGCCTGGAACCTGCGCTGGTGGAGCGCGGCACAACTGCCTATGACCTGGTCATTGTCATAATCTTCGCGGGCCTGCTGGCCCTGGCGATTACTGTGCTCTCGCTGATACAGATCGTCTTCCGCGATGCGAGCCTGACGAAGGTGGGCGGGTGGTGGTATGCGGCGTTCTGGGGGCTGCTGACACTGGGCGCATACCTGGCGTATCGCGGCCCCGCGCTGTTCGCGCAACTATGGCTCTGGTACCTGGTGGCGTTCGCATGGTTCGTCGCGGCCACTGCAGTGGTGATGCGGCGGATGCAGACCCCGTACGCTTTGGCCGTCTGGCTTGGGCTTGCGGGGGCGGCCGCTGGTCTGTATCTCGGCATCGACGGGTTCCTGGTGCACCTGCATACCGAAGGAACCAGCTTCTACTGGGGGCCCACAGTCAGCATCTCGAAGCAGGCGCTGCTATATGGCCCCGCCATGGGCCTGCGCATTGTGGCGTTCTTGTTGTTCGGACTTGTGTTCATCTCAACCACATCGCCCGAGCAGCTCACCCAGGCCCTGCGCTCTTCGGGGATGGGTCTTGCTCCGTCGGTGGCGCTATCCCTCGCTTTCCGGCTTGTCCCGTTCTTCGCCTACACCGCACGAACCGTCATGCAGGCCCAGCGGGCGCGGGGGCTTGACCTTGACTCCGGCGGGCCCCTGCACCGGTTCCGGAAGTCGCTGCCGGCGGTGGTGCCCACGCTGGGCTATGCTCTGCGCAGCGCGGATGATCTCACTCGCGCCCTGGAGACGCGGGGGATGGGTGCGCGGAAAAGACGCACCGAATACCGTCACCTGGAGCAGGGGAAAAGAGACATTGTGGCGCTTGCGATCGTGGCCGCTTTCGCCCTGGCCTGCATCGCGGCCCGTGTCACCCTCAACGTGGGGGAACTTCTGCCCAGACTGTAGGCCACGCGATATTCTGACGCCTGCCGGTCCCTAGCGGGCGGCTGGCGCATCGCTGTGCATCAAGACACTCCGTGATTCACGGATATATCGGAAGGAGAAGTCAGATGGCGAACCTGTACGGGAAACATTGGACCAAGGCCGAATTGCTCCAGCACGTAGGTGACATTGAGCAGATTGCGGGGGCGCAGAAGGTGCTTCTGGATGACGGGAACACGGCCGGGTGTGAGGCAATCGAGTTCAGGACCGGTGCGGGGCTGAGGTTCCGGGTCTTGCCGGGGCGCGGTATGGACATTTCCGCATGTGACTTCAACGGCGAGTCGCTGGCGTGGATGTCTCACACCGGCGAGGTGGCGTCTCCGTACTTCGACCCGCAGGGCCTGAACTGGCTGCGCAGTTTCTACGGAGGCTTGCTGCTGACCTGCGGCATGAGTTGGGCCGGCGCGCCCTGCGTGGACCCGGCGGAGGGTGGGCCTGAGGGCTACCCGGCCATGCTCGAGGACGGCTCCTGGAGCCAAACCGGGGGCATCGGACTGCATGGTCGAGTCTCGCACATCCCGGCAAAGAACGTGTGTGTGGACAGCGAGTGGATTGGTGACGACTACGTCTTCTGGGCACAGGGCAGGGTGCGGGAAGCGCAGGTCTTCAAGGCAAACCTGCTCCTCACCCGGCGCATCACCGCGAAGCTGGGCGAGAACAAGATCTGGCTGAATGACCGCGTGGAGAACCTGGGGTACGAGAAGCAGGAGCACATGTTCCTGTACCACTGCAATCTGGGTTTCCCACTGCTGCAGGAGGGGGCGAAGTACGTCATCAATTCTCGCGAGACCACGCCGCGGGATGCCGACGCGGAAGCGCAGCTCGACCGCTGGAGCCAGTGGCCCGCGCCGACGCCGCATCAGCCGGAGATGTGCTACTACCATGATGTCGCCACCGATGAGAACGGGATCGCGACGGTGGCTTTCGTAAACCGTGACATCGCCGGCGGTCGGGGACTTGGCCTGTACATCAGCTATGAGAAAGCGACCATGCCGTACTTCACCCAGTGGAAGATGCCAGCCCAGGGGCACTACGTGACCGGCCTGGAGCCCGCGAACTGCAAGGTCCAGGGCCGCAAGATGTACCGGGACAATGGAACGCTGGTGTACCTGGAGCCGGGCGAAGTCGTGGAGTACAACACCGAGTTCGGAGTGCTTACCAGCCAGGCGGAGATTGACGAAATCGAGGCGCAGATCGCTGCGCTCAAGTAGGAGCGGCCCAGCCGCTTCGTGAAGGGAAGCGGTCAGGATGGCGAGGCACACACGATCGGCCCTGCTCTGTTTGCTTTTCCTTGCAGTCTGCGGCTCGGCACTGCCGCAGACTGCCGGCAGGATCACAGAAGTGCGTGTGTACCAGGGACAAGCTTTGGTCACGCGCGAGGTCCAGTTTGAGGCCGTCGCGGGGAGCCAGGAAATCACGGTCACAAGCCTGCCCGAACGGGTCGTGCCGGGTTCCCTGTATGCCACGGGCGGTGACAGCGTCTCGGTGCGAGCAGTCCGGTTCCGAAGTACCGCGGTGTCCGAAGAACCCAGGCCGGAAGTGCGCGAGCTTGATGCGAAGATCAAAGAGCAGATGGCCGCTCAGCGTCGAGCCGAGAGCGAATCGAAGGTCCTCGCCAGTCGCGCGGAGTTCCTGGACAGACTCGGCCAATTCACGGCCGCCAAGTTCGAGAAAGATGCGGCCCAGGCAGTCCTGAACCCAGAGTCGGTCGAGAAGACCGCGACCTTCATCTTCCAGCAGAGAGATGAAGTCGCGGCCAGGGCGCTGGAGCTTCAGGAACGGAAAGTGGCCATCGAGGAAACGCTGGCGCTCCTCCAGCGTCAGCGCGCGGAACTCACCCGGGGCGGCGCAAACGTGCAACGCGACGCGGTGATCTTCGTGGACGCGGCGCAGGCCGGGCCTTCCGTGCTGCACCTGAGTTACCTCGTCGATGGCGTCGGATGGACCCCCGCTTACAGCGCCCGGCTCAGCAAGGAACGGGACAAGGTGGCGCTGGAGTATCACGCGGCGCTCACCCAGATGAGCGGCGAGGACTGGAACTCGGTGGCCCTGACACTCTCCACCAGCCACCCAAAGATGCTGGCTTCCGCGCCCATCTTGTCGCCACTTCGCATAGCGCTCGTGAGCCGTCAGGAGCAGCAGCGGCAGGAAGCGGATGCCGTCACCAGCTACACCGAAAAGACCCGTGAACTGCAGCGGCAGATTCGCGGGCCGGTGGGAGCCAAGGGCGACACCGGACCGGCGGGGCCTCCGGGCCCAACAGGCGAGCGGGGACCGGTGGGCGCGGGCATGCCGGGGATGATGGGTGCGCCGGGCGGCATGGGGCAGGCCGCGCCGCCTGCGCAGCTTGCCATGCCCTCGGCCGATGACGAATACCTGAACGCCAACCTGTTCGCCGCGCAGCTGCAGAACGTGGAACTCACCGCGCCCGATGAAGTCGTACGGCTGTCGCGGGCCATTGGTGGAGCGACCGAGGGCCTGGCGGTTGATTACCCCATCGAGGGGGCTGTGAGCATTCAGAGCCGGCGAGACCAGCAGATGTTCCTTATCGCCAGGCTGGACTTGAAGGCCGAGTTCAACTACACCGCGGTCCCCCTGCTCACGGACTACGTCTACCGCGCGGCCGAATGTGTCAACAGCAGTGACCTGGCGCTTCTCGCGGGTCCTTACAATGCCTACGTTGACGGCGCCTTCTCGGGCCGGGGCGAGATCCCGCTGGTGGCAAGCGGGCAGAACTTCACCATCGGATTCGGCACCGAGACCCGCCTGCGAGCTTCCCGCGAGTTCCTCGAGAAAACGACGAGCACCCGGGGCGGCAACCAGATCGTGCAGTACAAGTATCGCCTTGCATTGCAGAATTACATGACCGAGCCCGCTACGGTGCGCCTTTGGGACCGCCTTCCGCAGGCCCCTGACAACCAGGTGACAGTCCAGCTGGTGGACCCGCAGCCGCCGCTGGCCACGGACCCGCTCTATCTGGCCCAGCAGCGCCCGCGCGGACTGCTGCGCTGGGATGTCCAGGTTCCGGCGGGTGCGTCCGGTGCGAAGGCGTACAGCTTCGAGTACCAGTTCCAGATCGAGCACGACCGCAGCTATGACATCGGCGATCTGCCCTCGAGCGTCGCCGAGACCATGCGGCGCGATCTGGCGGTCATGAAGAGCATCGAAGCAGGACAGATGATGATGCAGTGACGAGTGGTCGAGACTCGGATGGGCCTGCCGGCCTCTTGCCCCGCCTCTACCGGAGTGATATCATCATGCTATCACCCGTTGAGAGGTGGTGGAAACGATGCCTCAGGTTCTCATAAGGGGACTATCCACGGAGACGATTGACCGGTTGAAGGCGCGAGCTCAGGCAAAGGGCCGCTCGCTGCAGGCTGAATTGCGGGAAGTTCTGGAACGGTCTGCCGAGTCCGATTGGGAGGCAGCCGATGCTGCTCTTGCCCGTGCAGAGGCAGCTGTGGGCGGCCACGTGTTCACTGACAGCACCTTGCTGATCAGAGAGGACCGGAACCGGTGAGTGGGATCCGTCGTCCTGTGGTCGTTGACGCCAGCGTGGCGATCAAATGGGTGCTCACTGAGAGCGATTCGGATGCCGCCCGGTCTCTCGTGAAACGGCGCGTGGAGATGGCGGCGCCGGCGTCGCTGCGCGTTGAGACGGCAAACGTCCTTTGGAGGCGGGTGCAGCGTAAGGAGCTCACGCTCGAGCAGGCACTGCTGTGCTGGGATGCGCTGTCGAGAATCCCAATGGACTTGCACCCGATCGAAGGACTGGTTCAACGCGCCCTGGAGCACGCAGCCGCCAGCGAACGCACGGTCTATGATTGCCTGTATGTTGCGCTGGCCGAGAGACTGGGTGTCTGTCTGGTGACTGCGGACGAGAGCTTCCACAAAGCGCTCCTCAGCACGCCCGGTGTACCGCGTGTCCTGCTGCCTGGCGAGGCCGCTGAGTTGCTTGCGGGTGATGGCCCGCATGATTCTCACAAATAGGCTCACACAGGAGCCCTCACATGCCATCCGACCTGCTTTCTCTTTTCGCCGACCCGCCGAAGAGTCACCGCATCCAGCCCTTCTGGTTCCTCAACCTCGACTTCAACGAGGCGGAACTGCGTCGCCAGATTGCCGAGATGGACGAGAAGGGCGTTGGTGGCGTGGTCCTGCACTGCCGCCACGGGCTCACTGTCGAGTACATGTCCGGCGAGTGGCTGGACATGATCGGCGTCTGCATTGATGAGCTGAAGAAACGGGGCATGGAGGCCTGGCTGTACGACGAGGACGACTGGCCCAGCGGCACCGTGGGCGGCAAGCTCACGCGACCGCACCCCGAGTACCGAATGCGCTACCTGCGCATTCAGGAGCTGCGCGTCCAGGGCGGGGCCACCTGGAAGACCACCCTGAAGACCGATGACAACACGGTCCTGTGTGTGCAGGCCCACCGCATCGAGCCCCGTGAAGATGGCATGGGGTTCACCGGGGAAGTCCGCGACATCACCGACCGAGTCTCCGGCGACAAGCTGCAGTGGGAAGCGCCGCCGGGGCACTGGCTGGTCGCGGTGTTCTGGATCTGCCCGGTTGCCGAACGGGTCACCTGGGACCGAGCGTACTATCTTGACACCATGAACCCCGAGGCCGTCAACCTCTTCAAGCAGATGGCCTACGAGCCCTACCTGCGGTTTGAGGAGGAGTTCGGCAAGACCATCAAGGGCATCTTTACCGATGAGCCCGGCCTCATGATCCATGACGGCTATTTCGGCGTGACCGCAATGCGCACCACGGTCCAGGATCCGCAGGGCACCTTGCCCGGGACGGTCATCGCCTGGACCCACGATTTCCTGAACCGCTTCCGCGACCTCAAGGGCTATGACCTCAAGCCGAAGCTGCTGGCGCTCCTGTATGATCTCGGACCAGATACCCGCAAGATTCGCTGCGACTATTACGACGCGCTGGTGACCTGGTACATCGAGGCCTACCACGGGAACCTGTCCGGCTGGGCCACGGAGCACGGCCTGGAGTACATCGGGCACACACTCGAGGACCCGCTTTGGGGAGCGGTGCGGTCCCAGGGGAACCAGTTGCGGGTGCTTGAGACCTTCAGCCGGCCGGGGCTTGACTACCTGGGGCACGGCGTGGGCACGCGTGAGAACCCCTTCCGCATCCTGGCCTCGAAATGCGGCGCGTCCGTGGCCCACGTTCAGGGCAAGACGCGGGTAATGTGCGAATCCTTCGGCGGAAGCGGCCACGGGCACACCATGGCCCAGCGCCGGCTGGACGCCAACTTCATGGCCTGCCTCGGCGTGAACATGTTCATCCCCCACGCCTTCTACTACAGCTTCAAGGGCTTCCGGAAGACCGACTGGCCTCCCACCGAGTTCTACCACGCACCCTTCTGGCCGTGGTACAAGGCATGGGCCGACTATCTCGCACGGCTCTCCGTGGTACAGTCCACAGGCACCCTCGTGACCGATGCCTGTATCCTCCAGCCACTCTTGACGGTGCAGATGGACCTGTTCCGCGAGGGCCAGTCGGACCGCAACCCGCCCGCACAGCAGCTGTTCAACCAGGTCTCGGACCTCATGCTGCGCCTGCACCATGACTACGACTACGTGGATGACAGCCAGCTTGCGCGAGCCAGGGTGGATGCCGGTTGCGTGGTCTTCGAGGGCTCTCGCGCTCGCTACCCGCTCATGGTTCTCCCCGGCTGCCGCGTGATGTCACTGGAGGCCGCCCGGTTCATCCAGCAGTTCTTCGAAGCGGGCGGGAAGATCATCTCCATCGGCGAGCTGCCGTCGGAATGCACCGACCCGGCCGGAGACGACGCGCTGCGCGAGATTGTGGCAAGCGTATTCGGCGAGGTCCAATCGGGCGCGGGACGCAACCAGAGCGCCAACGGCGGCGTGGCCGTGACCCGGGTGGATCCGGGCGAAGACCTGCAGTTGTGGCTCCTGCAGACCGTGCCACAGCTGGTCTCGCCGGACGTGATCATCGACGATGCGGAGCGTATGCCTGTGGAGGACATTATCTGCTCTCACCGGGTGGAAGGCGTACGCCACACTTTCCTGTTAGTCAACCGCGGGAGCGAGGAGGTCCAGGGCACACTCCGTACGCCTCTGGAGGGGCTGGTACAGGAGTGGAGTCTGGAGACGGGAAACACGCGGCACTTGCCGGTGGGCAAGCGCAAGGACGGACGGCTCTGTATACCCATATCCCTCGGCCCCGCGGACGCGCGACTCGTGGTCATTCAAACTGACCAGATTCTGCCTGAGGGGCTGGTGGCACCTCCGGAGCCTGAGCTCGTGGATGAGATCCGCCTGGCGCCGCACTGGGATCTTTCGGTGGGCGACGAGAACGTGCTGATCCTCGACCGCTGGGAGTATACCGTGCGGGACATCGAGGCCCAGCAGAGACACCATGTCGGCTGCCCGGGCCAGGCGAACACGTACAGGACCACCTTCGAGGTTACTTCCTTGCCGCGCGCGGCGAAGCTGGTGTTCGATGACGTGGAGCAGAACATCCCCTCTCACGTGGGTTTCCTGAGCCGTAAGCGCAATGTCGAGGTCTTCGTGAACGGCAAGTCTGCGCCGCCACTTGATCCCTCAACGTGGCAAGACCGCTACTTCACGCAGACGGATATCCGCGACCTGCTGCAGATTGGCACGAACACAATCGAGGTGCACACCATCAGCCTCCTCGAACCCTTCCAGCATCTGAATGAGCCCGTTTACCTCGTGGGCGGGTTCGGGGTCACGGAGGGAACCGTTACGGCGCTGCCGGAGCAGGTCGACGGCCCGTTCAACCAGCAGGGATTCCCGCATTTCGTGGGCATCGCGGCGCACAGCCAGACTGTGGAGGTCCCTGCGGAGTATGCCACCGGGCACCGTCTGATGCTGGACCCGGGCGAGATCGACGACTGCTGCCGGGTGATCGTCAATGGACAGGAGGTGGCGATCCGGCTGTGGCCGCCGTTCACGGTTGACATCACGAAGGCGGTGCAGGCGGGAAAGAATGAGGTGGTCGTGGAGGTCGCCAATTCCCTCACAAACCTCTACAATAAGGAGAGTCGCCGCAGCGGCATCACTGGCCCGGGCGTGATCCGGGTATACAAGCTGTAGCTCAGGAGACAGTTCCGCCCCCTGATCTGTAAGCGCAACGTGATAATGTCCGGTTGGTGCAAAGTAGAAATGTCCGGTGGTAGTGTCGTCGTCGTCGCGCGGCGAACTATCCGGGATGGAACTACTCATGAGCGTAAAAGAGCGTGACTGTCTG